>NZ_CAKJTM010000032.1:0-16974 GCF_917627345.1 Protofrankia sp. CiP3
GGCGGGTACGCCCGCGGCCGGCGGCGGGCGTACCCGCGCCCGGTGGGCCCAGCGCGCCCACCGGGCTCAGTGCGAGGGCCGCGGCGGCGAGCAGTGCGCCGGAGCCCGCGACGGCGGCGGTCACCAGCGGGGAACCGCCCAGTGCCGCCAGCGGTGTCAGTGGTGTGTCCGCCTGAGTGAAGGCCAGCTTCCCCCACGGGAAGCCGCCGAACGGCACGCGTCCGCGTAGTGCCTCCTGGCCGACCCATACCGCGGCGACCCACAACGGCCAGCCACGCACCCGCATGACCAGCGTGGTCGCGGGCGCTATCAGGGCGAGCAGGGCGGCTTCCCCGATCGAGAGGACCAGCCAGCCGTCAAGGCCGACGAACATGACAAAGCGCAGCATGGACAGCATGAAGGCGAGGCTGAACAGCATGCCCAGACCGGCCGAGCGCCGCAGCGGCACGCCGCGCGCCAGCAGGGTGATGGCGGCTACCGAAACCGGGGCCAACGGCCAGATCCCAACCGGAGGGAATGCCAGGTACAGCGCGATTCCGGCTGTGACGGCGAGCAACGGCCGAGTCAGTCGACGGGCCCGGGCGCCGGCCGGGCGGGCTGCCCGGGAATCCCCGCCAGGGCGAACCGCATCGGCTGGATCGCCCGGTTGCGATGCGCCGGAACTACCGCCTACGGTCAGCGTGTCCTGGGTTGTCACAGTCCCAGTGTCGGCCACCGCCGCGCGGGGAATCGACGGGGTCGGCGGATTGCCCATCCACAGTCATGTCAGCTGGGCATGACCGGGACGGGCGTTGCCTACGAGTGCGGGACCGGATCGCCCGCGGATCGCCCGAGGCCTGTCTCGCCGTGGCTGGCTCGGCTGTGGCTGGCTTCCTGGCGGTCACCGTGCTGGTGGTCACCGTGCTGACGATCGGCAAGAGGCAGCATCACCACGCCGATGATAATCAAGGTGAGGGATCCGATTTTGATCCAGTTCGTGGTCTCCGCGCCGATGACGATGCCGATGACGGCGACCGCCGCGGTGCCGAGCGCGCCGAAAGCGGCATAGGAGATGCTCGGGCTCAGTCCGGTGAGGGCGACCGCGAAAAGGTAGGTAGCCAGGAGGAATCCGGCCACGGCGAGCATCGTGGGCAGCGGATTGCGAAATCCGTGGGAGGCCGCGAGGGCATACGTGGCGGCCACGTCGCAGGCTATCGCGGCCAACAGTGCCAGCCAGGTCATCAGTGTCCTTGGAGTATGGTCGCGTTTTTTCTCGGGGCGGGCGCCGTGGGCGGCGCCGCCAGGGGCGATGTCGGTGATGGTCATGGCTGTTCCCAGGAGTCCTTACGTGAGGTGATCGAGGATTCGGGCTGGTGGAATCCGTCGATCCGCGGGAAAGCGTCGTCCCGCGGCTTGGGTCCGGCTGGGACAGTGGCTGACAGTACTACGCGCTGCGCATGAATGAATGCTCTGCGTGTCTTCGCGTTTCATGCGCGTCGACCGTGCCCGGGTGAGGGCGGGCGATGGGGCGTGTCGACAAGGCGTCGCAATGGGGTGTCATGATGGAGCGTTGTGATGAGGTATTGTGAATGACGAGTGGGCGGCGGTGGGGAAATGTTTTTGTTGCGTCCAGTAGTTAATTGGTTGTGAATATGTTCATCCGCTGATGTGTGGGTCGTGCGTCCAGGTCACGACAGGTCCAGCCGCTCCATGGGATCGGTGCGCCACTGGTTCGCGGCGACGGCCTTCTTGATCCGGGAAACAGGAAATAGACGCAGCTGGAACGCCCCGTTGACACAGGCGGAGCCAGGGCCGGTACGGTCCATGTCGTCCACTCGTGAGGCGGCTGCGTCAGCGCCTTCCCCGTCGGCAGACCGGCCGGTGGCCGTGGGGCGCTCGCGCATCCGTGGCCACCCGAGGCCAGGCCCGGTCGGCGCTGGGGCCGGACAGGAGGTTTCGTCACCGCCGACGGAGAGGGAGCCGCACGAAGGCAGTCCGAAGGGTTCCGGCCGTCCCCTAGACAACGATCTCCCTGCCCGCATCCGGCGGGCCGGGGATCGGTTCGAAGGACGGTCCGGGACCCTTTGACGTCCGCGCTACTGGTCGGGAATCCCCCGTTTCGGGATCATTGCGGCTGGGCCAGCAGATCGTGGACGACTGTGCCGCGGATGACCGTGCGGACGCATGCCGGGTTGGGGCCGTCGAGGTCGGGGAGCCCGGCTATGCCCGCTCGTGGGTCGGTGGACCATGCCGCGACCCGGGCGTCGGGCACTTGGACGACCAGCTCCCCCGGTACCCGCCAGACGGCGAACGTCGCTGGCGCGCCGGGCACGAGGACCCCGCTGCCGTCATCGTCCGCGCGGGCTGCCCGCCAGCCGCCTCTCGTCGCGGCCGAGAAGGCTGCCCGGGCGGTGAGCGCCGACGTCCGCGTGTGGTGCGTGACCGCGGCACGCACACCGCCCCATGGGTCCATCGGGGTTGCCGGCGCGTCCGAGGACAGCGCGAGGACGACACCGGCGGCGGCCATGGCCGCCAACGGGTTCATCGCCTGCGCGCGGCCGCTTCCCAGCCGGCGGGCGTACATCCCGTCCGGGCCTCCCCAACGGGCGTCGAACGCCGGCTGCACGCAGGCCACCAGGCCGAGGCGGGCCATCCGGGCGATCTGGGCGGTATCGGCCAGCTCGCAGTGTTCGACGCGGTGGCGCGCGGCCAGCATCCTGGGCAGACCGATCTTTGTGGCCGCCCGCTCGCAGCCGTCCAGGACGATGTCGAGGGCGGCGTCGCCGATAGCGTGGAAGCCTGCCTGCAGGCTCGCCTCGCCAGCCTGGACGATCAGCTCGCACACCGCGTCCGCGTCCAGCCGCGTGACACCATGATCACCGGGTGCGTCCGCGTACGGCACCCGCAACGCCGCGGTGCGCGATCCCAGTGAGCCGTCGACGAACAGGTCGCCGCCGAGCCCGGCGCCCAGTGCCAGCGCGGTCTCGACGTCCCCGGCCCAGTAGCCGTGGACCTCGGGGCCTGCCTCGGCGGCGGCGAGGGCGAGCAGATCGCTGAGGTCGTCGGCGCTGGAAACCGCGGGCCCCGCCATCTCGTGCAGCGCCGCGATACCCAGGGCGGCGGCATGGGAGCGGACGCGCCGCTGGGCGGCCCGCCGCTGATGAGCGGAAACACTGCCGTACGCGGCTTCGCGGGCGATGTGGTGGGCGTCGCCCTGGCAACGGCCGTCGCCCAGCCAGCCCGCCGCGCCGCGGGCGCCGCTGCGGTCCGCGAGCGCTGACGACACAACGGCGCAGTGACCGTCGACACGGGCGAGGTAGACCGGTGCTCCCCCGGCCGCCCGGTCGAGTTCGGCGATGCTGGGCGGCCGGTCTTCCGGCCAGGCCGTGTCGTCCCAGCCGGTACCGAGCACCGTGGTCGCGGGGTGGCGCCTGGCATGGTCGGCGAGCTGGTCCAGCGCGGCCAGCAGGGAGCGTGCCGGCGCCAGGTCGAGACCACCGAGCGCGAGCCCGGTCGCGGTCACATGCACGTGGGCGTCCACGAAGGCGGGGGTGACCAGGGCGTCGTCGAGGTCCACGATCTCGTCGGCACTCATCGCGTCGCTGGCCGCGGCCGAGCCGACCCAGGTAACCGTGTCGTGGTCGATCAGCATCGCGGTCGCGAACGGCGAGGCCGGGCTGTGCACACGGCCGCCGCGGTAGAGGACGCGAGCGCCCCGGGCTCCCGGGCTGGCTCCTGGGCCCGGCGGTATGTCCGTCACAGCTGCCAGTCTGCCTGCCGCGGCCGCGGTGCGGCGCTTGGTGGCGTGTGGCGATGCTGCCGGTCGCTGTCGTGCCGCCGGCTGGTTGCCGCTGGTTGGCATCGGTTGCCGGCCGCCCGTGCGGTTACGGCTACAGCGCGGGCGGCCGGGCCTCGTACGGAGTGGAGAGGACGACCATGGTGCGGGTGGAGACGTTCGCCGCGGCGCGGATCTCCTGGAGCAGGCTTTCCAGGTTGCTCGGACCCGCGACCCGGACCTTGAGCAGGTAGCTCTCCTCGCCGGCAACGCTGTGACACGCCTCGATCGCGTCGAGGCCGCGCAGGCGGTCCGGCGCGTCGTCGGGCTGGCTCGGGTCGATCGGTTTGATGGACACGAAGGCGGTGAGCGGGAGCCCGACCTGGGTGACGTCGATCACAGCCGCGTAGGAGGTGATCACGCCTCGCTGTTCAAGGCGCCGGACCCGCTGGTGAACCGCGGATACGGACAGGCCGGTGGCTCGGCCGAGATCGGTGTAGCTCATCCTGCCGTCCCGGCACAGCAGGCGGACGATCTCGCGGTCAAGGTCTTCCAACACGATCAGAAGCGTACGCAGATCACCGGTGATCGATGCATGCCGCCCTGGTCCGGCCACGGTCCGCCGATCCATGTGGATCGATGTGGATGGCCCGGGCTGCCAGTGGCACGAAGCCGTTGCGAAAACCAAGGGAGACGGACTGTAACCATCGGTGCTCCCTGGTTGGATGCAACCACGTGGGCAGGAGGCAGTTTCGGTTCCGGACACCGCTGTCCCCTACTGTGGCCCACCGGTGTCCATCACGAAAGAACGAAAGAACGGGAGAGGTGAGGCGTGGGGCTGGCCGAGCGGCTCGCGGGCAAGCGTGTCCTCGTCACGGGGGCGACCGGCTTCGTGGGCGAGGCACTGCTGGAACGGCTGCTTTCCGACCTGCCCGGCACCGGGGTGGTCGTGCTCATCCGTCCCCGCGCGGGCAGGAGCGGGCAGGCCCGTCTTGCCGGTCTCGTGGCCAAGCCGGCGTTCGCGCCGTGGCGCGAACGCCTTGGCGCTGACGGCGTTGAACAGGTGCTGCGGGAGCGGATCACGGTACTTGAAGGCGATCTCGAACGGATTCCGGCCATTCCGGCGGATGTGGACGCTGTCGTCCACTGTGCCGGCGAGGTGTCGTTCGACCCGCCGATCGACACGGGTTTCGCCACCAATCTCGGGGGCGTCCAGGAGCTGCTGCGGGCCATCCGCGACAGCGGCGCGCGCCCTCATGTGGTGCATATCTCCACGGCGTACGTGGCGGGCCTGCGGTCAGGCCACGTGGCCGAGGGGCGCCTCGCGCACACCGTCGACTGGCGGGCCGAGCAGGCCGCCGCACAGCGGGCACGGCTTGCGGCGGAGGACGCGTCCCGGGCTCCGGAGACGCTGCGCAGGTTCCGGGCCGAGGCCGAAGGCGAGCACATCAGGGCTGGGGCGCAGACGGTCTCGCGGGAGGCTGAACGGCGTCGGCGCAGGTGGGTGGAGCGCCGGCTCGTCGACGCGGGCGGCGAACGGGCCCGTGTGCTCGGCTGGACGGACTGCTACACGTTCACCAAAGCGCTCGCCGAGCGCTACCTGGAGACCGAACGTGACGGTCTGCCGTTGACCATCATGCGGCCGTCCATCATCGAAAGCGCGTTGGCCCGCCCGTTCCCGGGCTGGATCGAGGGCTTCAAGATGGCCGAGCCGCTGATCCTCGCCTACGGCCGCGGGGAGCTGCCGGACTTCCCCGCGTCCCCGGACGGGATCATCGACATCATCCCTGTCGACCTGGTGGTCAACGCGATCCTGGCCGCGGTCGCGGCCCCGCCGCCGGCATCGGCCCCGGCGTACTACACGGTGTGTTCCGGTTTTCGTAACCCGCTGCTGTTTCGCGATCTTTACGAGAACGTCCGGGAGTACTTCGAGCGCCATCCGCTGTCCAAGCCCGGTCGTGGCGCTGTCGCGGCCGCGCACTGGCGGTTCGCCGGGGCCGCCACGGTCGAGGGCCAGCTGCGCCGTGGCGAGCGTTTCGCGGAGATCGCGGGAAGGGCGCTCGGATACGCCCCACGCTCCGACCGGGTCCGCCAGGCCGCCCGTGACCTGGAGCAGTTCGATGAACGGCTGTCGTTCCTGCGGCGTTACCAGGACCTCTACCGTTCCTACACCAAGGCGGAGCTGGTCTATGTTGACGACGCGACCCGCAGGCTCCACCAGACACTCGACGCGGGTGACGCCGAGCGGTTCGGGTTCGACCCGGCCTGCTATGACTGGCGCACCTACCTGCAGGAGATTCATTTTCCAAGCGTCACCTCGACCTTCCGCGGCCCGGACAAGCCCCCTGCGCCGCCCCGGCGGGCGTCGCACGCCCTCGCCGGCGGCCCGGACACGCTCGCGGTGTTCGACCTGGATGGGACGCTGGTGTCCTCGACCGTGGTTGAGTCCTACCTGTGGCTGCGGCTGACCGACCAGACGTTCGCGGCGCGCGGGCGTGAGCTCGCGCAGCTTGCCCGCGCGCTGCCCGGGTACGTGCGGGCGGAGCGGCGCGACCGGGGGCATCTCATCCGGGCGGTGTACACGCGCTACGCCGGCGCCGATCCCGGCGAGCTCGCCCGCCTCGTCGACGAGGTAGCCGGTGACATCCTGCTGCGCCGGGTGAAGGCGGGGGCGATCCGCCGGATCCGCGAGCACCGCGACGCCGGGCACCGGACCGTCCTGCTCACCGGGGCGGTCGAGGTTCTCACCCGTCCACTGGCGCCGCTGTTCGACGAGGTCGTCGCCACCCGGCTCGCGGTCGGGGCGGACGGGCGCTGCACCGGGCGCCTGGTGTCGGCACCGCTGGTCGGTGACTCCCGCGCCGCCTGGCTGGATCACTATGCCAAGCGGGTAGGCGCGGATCTGGCGGCGTCGTGGGCATACGCGGACAGCCAGTCGGATCTGCCGATGTTGCGTGCGGTCGGCAACCCGGTCGCGGTCAACCCGGACCTGCCGCTGTACCGGGTGGCCCGCCGCTCCGGTTGGCCGATCGAGCAGTGGGCCTCGACCCGAGGCGAACCACGCGCCGTGGTCGGCAGCCGGCATGAACGCACGATCCATGCCGCCGCCCGAGCTCGGGATCTTTTCGGCGGTGGTGCCGCGGCCCTGTCTCCGGGCGGCCGCGTCCGGACATCGCGGTCGGGTGCCGATCGGTGAGCCGCGCGCTGGAGCTGTATCGGTCGATGCCCCGTTACCTGGCCACCCGGACGCTGTCGGGCCGGCTGCCGGCCCTGGCCGGCGCCGCGGCCGGGATGACAGCGCCGCTGCGGCTGACCGACGGGCCGGCGCCGGCCGTGCCGGGCGAGGGGTGGGTCCCGATCCGCCCGCGGCTGTCGGGGATCTGCGGGTCGGACCTGGTCACCGTCACCGGGCAGTCGTCGTTCTACTTCACGTCGCTGGTGTCCATGCCCTTCGTCCCCGGGCATGAGATCGTGGCCGACACCCAGACCAGCGTCACCCTCACCGATGGCACCGAGCTGCCGGCCGGCAGCAGGGTGGTGCTCGATCCGGTTCTTGGTTGCGCCGCCCGGGGCCTGCCGGCATGTGCTGGTTGTGCCGCCGGGCACACCAGCCGCTGCGACAGTATCACTGTGGGTCACCTGTCCCCCGGTCTGCAGACCGGGTTCTGCGCGCGGACCGGTGGCGGGTGGAGCCGGTCCCTGGTTGCCCACCGCTCGCAGCTGTATCCCGTGCCGGCGGACCTGCCCGACGAGCGGGCAGTGCTGGTGGAGCCGCTTGCGTGCGCGGTACATACCGCGTTGCGGGCACGGGCCGGGGACGGCGACCGGATTCTGATCATCGGTGCCGGCTCGGTCGGGCTGTTCACGTTGCTGGCGCTGCGCGCCTACACCAAGGCCGGCCTGGTGACGGTGGTAGCCAAGCACCGTCACCAGGTGGAACGCGCGCGGCTGTTCGGAGCGGACGAGATCATCTCACCGGCGTCCGCGGTCGGCGGGGTGCGCCGTGCCACCCGTGCACTCAAACTGGAACCGGAGGCCGGACCGCCTTATCTGCTCGGCGGCGTGGACATCTCGATCGACTGCGCCGGCAGCGCGTCCTCGCTGTCGACGGCGCTGCGCGTCACCCGCGCCGGTGGGCGGGTGGTGCTGTCCGGTGTTCCCACCGGGCCGGTCGATCTGACACCGCTGTGGTTCCGTGAGCTGGAGCTGGTAGGCACCTACGCGTCCAGCGCCGGTCGGGGGCTGCCAGCGGACGGGGCGGCGGGCGCGGCGGTGGCGCCGGCGGACTTCGTCCGAGCGCTGGAGCTTGCGGCAACTGCCCCGTTGGACGGGGTTGTGTCGGCGGCCTACCCGTTGGACCGTTGGCGGGACGCGTTGGACCACGCGCTCGGCGCGGGCCGGCTTGGCGCGGTCAAAGTCGCCTTCGACCTGATGGCGCCCTGATGAGGCGAGGGTGAAATCTGTTCGCAAGGACTACAACATTCACTGGGACGCTTACTGGATGGCGGCTGGCGGCGGAAGCGCCGCTCAGCCGGACTCGCGCGTGAGGGGATCGCACAGGTGAGACCGGGGTTCGTGCTCGAGGTCGATGAGCGGACTCCTCCGCTGCTCGTACACCAGGGTGAGGGGTTCGGGCTGGAGCGTTTCCCGCTCGGCACGCGGGTCGTCTACCCGCCGGAGTCGCTGCCGGAGCTGGCCGACGTCGACGCGGCGATCGGCCGGGCGCTGGCCGAGCCGGAGAACAGCGAGCCGCTGCGGGCGCTGCTGCGGCCGGGGATGCGCCTCACGATCGCCTTCGACGACCTGTCGATTCCGCTGCCGCCGATGCGCCGGCCCGACATCCGCCAGCGGGTGATCGAGCAGGTGCTCACGATCGCGGCCGAGGCCGGCGTGGACGACGTGGTGCTCATCGTGGCGAACGCGCTGCACCGCCGGATGACCGCCGCCGAGATCGAGCGGACTGTCGGGGAACGGGTGTTCCGCTCGTTCTGGCCGGACAGCCTCTACAACCATGACGCGGAGGACAGGGACAATCTGACGCATATCGGCCTGACCGAGAACGGCGAGGACGTCGAAATCAACCGACGGGCCGCCGAATCGGACCTGCTGGTCTATGTCAATGTCAACATGGTGGCGATGGACGGTGGCCACAAGTCGGTGCCGATCGGGCTCGCGTCCTACAACAGCCTGCGCCACCATCACAACAGTCATACAATGATCCATTCGCGTTCGTTCATGGACCACACCCGGTCGGCCATGCACTCCTCGGCGTGGCGGATGGGCCGGCTGCTGGCCGATCACCTGAAGATATTCACGGTGGAGACGACCGTGAACAACGCCTCCTTCCCGTCCCGCTACGCCTTTCTGATGAAGCGGGAATGGGAGTGGTCCGTCCGCGACCAGGCGATGGCGTTCGGGATGTCGAGGGGGCTCGCGGCCATGCCGGTCCGTCCTCGCCGCAAGCTCTTCCAGGATCTTGTCGCCGGGTACGGGGTGACCGGTGTGCACGCGGGCGAGACCGAGGCCGTGCACGCCAGGACGCTCGCGAACGTGCACCGCCAGCAGCTCGTCGAGGTGAACGGGCAAAGCGACGTGCTGGTCGTGGGCCTGCCCTACCTGGGGCCGTACAACGTGAACTCGGTGCTCAACCCGATCCTCGCGATGTGCCTCGGGCTCGGTTACTTCTTCAACATGTACCGAGGGCAGCCACTGGTCCGCCGCGGCGGGGCGATGATCCTCTACCATCCGGTGACGCCGGAGTTCTCTCAGCTCCATCATCCGTCGTATGTGGATTTCTTCGAGGAGGTTCTCGCCGAGTCCACCGACCCGGCGACGATCGAGACCACGTTCGAGAAGCAGTACGCGACCGACCCCTGGTACACCCACCTGTACCGCACGTCGCATGCCTACCACGGCGTGCACCCGTTCTACATGTGGTACTGGGGCGCGCATGCCATGGATCACCTGGGGGATGTGGTGTGGGTCGGTGGTGACCGGGGCGCCTGCGCGCGGATGGGCTTCCGGGCCGCGTCCACCCTGGCGGACGCGTTGGAGATGGTGTCGGGCACGGTCGGCCGCGATCCGTCCCTGACCTACCTGCACTCCCCGCCGCACGCCATCGCGGACGTGCGCTGATGGCGCCCCGCCCGGCCGGGGCCGGTCTGCGTGAGGTGGCCCGCGGCTGGCGCTGGGGGGCCAGGCCACCGGTACCGCGTTCAGCTGAGCCGTACCAGCTACCGGCGGTGGCCAGAGAGTTCCCCACGGCCTGGGCGCGCACACCGGCGATGCGGGCGGCCCGAGTCGCGGCTCTCGAGGTCGGGATGCGCCCGCTCCTGGACGCGAATCTGTCGCTGTCGGTGACAGGGCTGGACGCCATCGACGGGCTTCAAGCGCCCGCGCTCTTCGTGTCGAACCACGCGAGCCATCTGGACGCGCCGCTGCTGTTGTGCGTACTGCCGCGGCAGGTGCGCGATCATACGGCCGTGGCCGCCGCCGCCGACTACTTCTTCGGTAGCTGGTGGCGGGGGCTGGGCACAGCCTTCCTGTTCGCGACCGTACCGATCGAGCGCCGCGGGGGCGCCCCCTCGACCGCACCCGCGGACCTGCTCGCGGACGGCTGGAATCTTGTGATCTTCCCGGAGGGGACGAGGTCGAGGGACGGCCAGCTCACTCGTTTCCGGTTCGGCGCGGCACATCTGGCGATTACCTGTGGGGTTCCGGTGGTGCCGGTCGCCATCCGTGGCAGTTTCGCCGCGATGCCACGCGGACGCGGGTGGACGCTCCCTGGCCGGCCGGCGGTGTCCGTGCGTTTCGGCCGGCCTCTGTGGCCAGCCGGTGATGATCTTCGTTTCTTTACTGACCGGATCTTCGGCGAGGTCTCCCGGCTGCTGGCCGAGGACGCCACGTCATGGTGGGAGTCGCTGCGCGCCACGCCCGCCAGCCCGAACCCGCCCGCTCGGAGCGCGCGGACCGCTCACTGGCGCCGGGTCTGGCAGTCAACCGAGCCTGTCGGGCGCGACACGACGGGGTCTCCGTGGAAAGCTCCGAAGAATGTCAGAAATATCACGTCTGGCTGACATGGTGGATGAGAGCGCCCGAGGATAGGGCGTTCGATCAGGGGGTGCCTGGGCGCGGCTCACTGATCGAAAGCCCGATCTCAAACACGCTCTTACCCCCATATTCCCCGGGCGAGAAGCGTCCCGGCCACGGCGGCGCCGACAGCGGCCAGCACGCTGCCGGCGACGTTCACCACGGCGAGCAGCCGGGTACCGTCCTGGGTGAGCCGCAACGTCTCGTAGGAGAACGTCGAGTAGGTGCTCAACGCCCCGCAGAGCCCGGTACCGACCAGCAGTGCTGCCTGGGAGGAGACCGCTCCCGCGCGCACCGCCCCGGTGACCATGCCGAGGACACCACTGGCGATCATGTTAACGGTGAGCGTGCCCCACGGGAACACCGTGTCGTGCCGGGCCTGCACCAGCCGGTCGGTCAGGTAGCGCAACGGTGCGCCGATCATTGCGCCCAGGATCACCAGCAACCAGTTCACGTGTCCGCCTTGTGACCGAGCCGTGCCCACGGTGCCATCAGCGGCGCCGTGCCAACCGCGCCAGCAATGATCGTGTCGCCAGGGTTGCGGCACTGACCGCGCCGAGCCCGCTCGCCATGGTCAGTGCCAGGTACGCCAGCGCTGTCCCGGCGTGTCCGTCCGCTGTCAGCCGCTCGGCGTCGAGCGCATACGTGGAGAAGGTCGTGAACCCGCCCAGCACCCCGGTGCCCAGGAACGGCCGCGCCAGTGGATGCGCCGTGTCCAGCGCGGTGACCATTACCATGAGCAGCCCGATGCATGCGCATCCGGAGGCGTTCACGAGCAGCGTGGCCCAGGGGAACGCCCCCGCTGGGGTGGGCCAGAGCAGCGCCATGCCGTAGCGGGCGCAGGCCCCCAGCGCGCCGCCGACGGAAATGACGGCCAGCAGCGGGAGCGGTGCGCGGCGCTGCCCCTGGCGCCGCGCTGGCCAGCGTAGATCCACATCGGGATCGGCCGGTTCGACGGGTATCTGCTCCGGGCCCACTGCGTTCAGGTCGGCAGGGAGGCCGCGGCGTAGTGCGTCCTGCCGTGTGACGTGACGCAGTGCGGGTGAGGCTGTACGCCAGAATGGATCGTGTCGGAGTGGTGTGCCTCGGTGGGTTGATGGTCCACCTGCAGGGTGGTGTGGTCGATGTGGTGGTCCTCCCGCAGCCAGCCGTCCAGATCGACGCGGACGGCGTGGCAGTCGGCGTCGGGGAGCACGAGGACGTGCGCGGACAGTGCCGGCTCCCCGGAGGTGATCTGCCAGATGTGGAGATCGTGGACTTCGCTGACACCGGGCCGGCGGGCCATGGCGGCACCGATGCCGTCCGGGTCGATCCCGTCCGGCGCGGCCTCGAGAAAAATCCGGCCGGAAGCGCGTAGGAGCCCGACGCCTGCTTTCACCATGAGGATGACGACGACAAGCGAGGCGGCCGAGTCGGCGCGGTCCCATCCGGTGACGAGGATGACGACGCCCGCGATGACAGTCGCGATGAACGCGTAGAGATCGGTGAGGATGTGCTGGAAGGTGCCCTCGACGTTCAGGCTGGCCCGGTTGGCCCGGCTGATCGCCCAGGTCGCGGCAATGTTGACGCACACACCGACGAGCGCGGTGCCCAGGACGAGCCCGCCGGCCACCGCGCTCGGTGCCAGGAGCCGAACGACTGCCTGATAGCTGAGCCAGCCAGCCAGCAGCAGCAGGGTGATGCCGTTGGCCTGGGCGGAGAGGATCTCCACGCGGCGCAGCCCGAACGTGTAGGAGCCATGGGCGGGCCGGGCCGCGAGCCACAGCGTGGCCAGCGCCAACACGATCGACGACGCGTCGGTGAGCATGTGGGCCGCGTCCGACAGCAGGGCCAGGGAGTGCGCCAGCAGGCCGACGACGACCTCTACCGTGAGGTAGCCGCTGATCAGGCCCAGCGCGATCGTCAACCAGCGGCGGTCGGCGTCCGCTGCCACATCATGCCGGTGGCCACCATGGCTATCCGTATGATGATCATCCACATCCTGGCCCATTCCGGTGTCACCCACCGCAGCCCTTCCTCTCCCTCATTCCTTTTCCACCGTACCGTTTTTCACCCCGGTGCCCCGGCGCCGGTTTTCATCTCGCAACGCACGCACCCCAGCCCCACTCCCTGATCCACAGCCCATTTCGCTTAGCGAAAACGAGTGTCGGCACCGAATCTGGTTTCGTTTGCGCACATTTTTCTTCCAACATTATCGATGTTGGCCGGGTCCGGGCGCGGACTTTCCACGCCATTGTTGGCGAGCTCATTGCCGGTACCCGCGGGCGAGGTCCGAGGGGAACGTGCTCCGGTCCGCCCTGTGGACAGGAGCACGTTTTCCACCGAGAGCGGTCGGGCCTGGCGCGTGGCGTGCGCGACGATCAGCCTGGCGTCATGGCTGAGAGGAGCCCATCATGGCGTTCATGGCGGTTGCGTACGAGGATCTCCCGGTCCGTGCGGACGGGTTCACCGTCGATGATCTGGCGGAGATGCCGGCCGACGGTCGGTGCTACGAACTGGTCGACGGGGTGCTGCTGGTGAGCCCGGCACCCCGCTGGGAACACCAGCATGCCTGCCTGGAACTCGCGATCGCGCTGCGGGCTGTCTGTCCGGCTGGCCTTGTGGTGTTCGGTCCGGCTCCCGATGTGCGTGAGGGGCAGCGCACCAGCGTCCAGCCTGACGTGTGCGTGGTCCGCCGGTCAGACCTCGTCCGGGGCGTGCGCTACCGGGCCGTGCCGGTGCTCGCCGTCGAGGTGCTCTCCCCCAGCAGCGTGGGCATCGACCGGCTGCTCAAACGCGACATCTACGCCCGGCTCGGCGTCAGCCACTACTGGATCGTCGACGCGGACAAGCCCTCGATCACCGTCCTGGCCCGCGCTGGCCGCGACTACATCGAGACCGCCGCTGTCCATGGCGAGGAGAGCCTGACCGTCACCAGCCCGTTCCCGGTGACCATCAGCCCGTCCCAGCTCATCCTCACCACCTGAGCGGAGTGGGTCGGTGCCTGCCTCTACAGCGTGTGGCCCCCTCCGCCTCGCGACGCATCCAGCTGGCATCCGACAACCCCAGAAAAGAACTCCCAGCGCCGACTACTGATAAGAGCGCCCGAGAAGCGGATGAGCCGTTTACTGACCGAACGCCCTATCCTCGGGCGCTCTAAAGCGTCATGTCCTGTTTTGAGATGATGGCATGGTGGTCGTGCTGATGCGCCGGGTCGTCGGGGTGGTCGTGCGGGGTCTGCGGCGCGTTGACCCGATGTTCGAACCCGGGCATCGCGACCCGGTACACGCAGGTGTCACAGTTCATCCGGATGTCACCGCCGAGTGCCTCGCGGAAGCGTTCGAGAACCAGATCGGCCAGGCCGTCGTGGTCACCGCCGTCGTGGGCGCCGAGCAGGCCCGCGCAGCGCAGGTCGACCGTGGGATTGCGCGCGGCCCAGCCGTGGGCCTGGGCGATCACACGCTCCGGGAGCACTCCGGTGAACAGGAAGTACGGTGCCACCACGATGCGGGATGCCCCCAGCCTGCGGCAGCGGTCGAGGCCCGCCGGTACCCCCGGTTCGGCCAGACTGATGAAGGCGGGTTCGACGCCGGCGAAACCGCGGCCTTCCCACAGCAGCCGGGCGACCCTGGTGATCTCGGCGTTGGCATCCGGGTCGGTGGACCCGCGGCTCACCAGCAACACGGTCGTGTCCGCGCGTTCGTCTCGGGAGCACACCCTCCCGATCCGCTCATCGAGCGCCGCCAGCAGCGCCGGGTGCGGGCCGAGCGGCCGTCCGTAGACGTATCGCAGCTCAGGGTGACGGGCGCGTTCCCGGGCGAGCGCACCCGGGATGTCGCCCTTGGCGTGGCCGGCGGCCACCAGAGTCAGCGGTACGACCCCGAGCCGGCGTTGTCCCGTCGCCACCAGCCGAGCGACCGCGTCGGCCACCGGTGGGCGGGACAGTTCGATGAACCCGCCGTCCACGGCCGTCCCGTCAGCACGCTCGCGGACCCGGTCGACGAAGGCCTGGAACTGCGACACACCGGCGCCGCTGCGCGTCCCGTGCCCGACGATCAGCAGGGCTGGCGCCGGCTGTTGAGGTTCCGGGTCTGGTCCGGTGTGTCCCTTCAGCATGGACGCAGCCCTTCGTACAACAGCGCGTTGAGTGCCGCGGCGGCAACAGCCGCCCCGCCCTTCTCCGACCGGTTCGAGATCGCCGGCAGGCCGCTTGCCCGCAGGGCCTCCTTGGCTTCGACCGCCCCGACGAAACCGACTGGCAGGCCGATCACCAGCGCCGGCAGCGCGAGGCCAGCCAGCGTCAGCAGCCGTTCCAGGGCGGTCGGCGCGCATCCGATCACCCAGACGGCGCCTGGCCCGACCTCGGCGAGAGCGAGTCCGACGGCCGCGGCTGACCGGGTCAGGCCGTCGCGCGCCGCGGCGGCCGGCTCGACGTCACCGAGCCGGCACACCACATCCCGCGTGGTGACTCCCGCGGCCGTCATCCCCACGTCGACGACGATCGGCGCACCGCCGGCCAGCGCGTCGACACCACCACGCAGCGCTGTTTCCTCGCAGACCAGGTCGGTGGCGTAGGCGATGTCGGCGCTGGCATGCACCACCCGTTCGATCACCGCGCGGGCCAGCGGCGGCAGGCCCATGGTGTCCAGGCCTGTGGTGCCGAGGCGTGCCCGGAGGATTGCGTAGGAGCGCTGTTCGATCGGGTGCGCCAGCCGGTTCTGTGCTGTCCGGTTCACCGCCCGGCCACCGTTTCGTCCGGGCAGCTCGGTGACTCCGAGCAGATCATCGTGTCGATCGCGTCGACCGGGCAGATCTCCGCGCATTCTCCACAGCCGGTGCAGCGATCGGTGAGGATGCGTGGCGCCCGGCCACCGCCGGGGCGTGCGGGCCCGGGGCGCAGCGCGTGTTCGGGACAGGTGACCAGGCAGGCTCCGCACCCCGCGCATTCCTCGGCGCGAACCTGGTAGATCAGCTCCATCGGTAGCCCCTCGGGGTGACGACGCGGCCCGCGACCACGCGGGTCTGCGTGCTGCCGACCACGACCGTCGTGGTCATGCCGACAAGATCTAGTTTGCTGTTCGCGGCGTCGGCCAGCTCCGCGATCGTGGTGACGGTGACCCGCTGCCCGGGACGGAAGGCGTCGGTGACGATGCCCACCGGCGTCGATGGCGGCCGATGGGCGGCCAGCAGATCCAGCGCGCGCGGCAGCTGCCAGGTCCGGGTCCGGCTCCGCGGGTTGTAGAAGGCGACGACGAGATCGGCTTGTGCCGCCGCGGTGACCCGTCGTTCGATCATGTCCCAGGGTGTGTGCAGATCCGAAAGACTGATCATCGCGTGGTCGTGGCCGAGCGGCGCGCCCAGCAGCGCCGCGGCGGACAACGCCGCCGTCACCCCGGGTACGCCCACCACGTCGAAGGAGCCGTCGGCCTGCTCCAGCGCCGGGCTGCCCATCGCGTACACCCCGGCGTCCCCACTGCCGATCAACGCCACCGCGTGGCCCGCGCGGGCCTGCGTGACGGCCATCGCGGCCCGTGCCTCCTCCGCGCCGAGGCCGCTGGCCAGCACCCGCGCACCCGGCCGGATCAGGTCACTGACAGAGTCGACGTACTGATCCAGGCCGACGATCACGCTCGCGCGGGCGAGCGCACGTGCGGCATACGGGGTGAGCAGGTCCCGGTCCCCCGGGCCGAGACCGATGATCGTCAACCGGCCGCGGGGACGGTGGCGGGCCACCGCCACGGTGGCATGCGCGCTCGCCCGTTTGGGCACGACAAGCTCGGCGCTGGCCGCTGGGAGACTGTCGGCGCCGAGCAGGCTCGCCGCCTCGGCGACGCTCGGCGTGCCGACCGCGGCCCGCACCACATCCGAGGGGTTGGGCACGTCAACCGTGGCGAGCGCCGCGGCCGGGTGGAACAGCAGCGGCCAGCCCCGGGCACGGGCGGCCGAGACGATGCCGATCTCGTCGCGCTTGGCGTCGACGGTGGCGAGGTGGCGTACCGCCAGCGGTGACAGGCCCGCGTCGGCCAGCGCGCGTTCGACCAGGTCGAGGATTTCCTGTTCGGGTGCGCCGCGGCTCGCGCCGACGCCGACGACCAGGCTCGGCGGCCGGTAGACGACCATCGGGCCGGTTGGTGCCGCGCTGCCGGCAGGGG
>NZ_CAKJTM010000032.1:17349-51073 GCF_917627345.1 Protofrankia sp. CiP3
GGTCGCGCCCGTATCGGGACCGCCCGCGAGCCGGACCGACGCGGGTAGCGGCGGCAGCGGCCAGACAGCGTCGGCGTATAGGGCCACGGGCCCGCCGGACAGCACCGCCGCGCCCACCGTCGCCAGCCGCGAACCCGGTTCGACCCGCAGCCCCACGTCGGTACCGAACGAGTCCAGCGCTGTCGCCGCCGACACGTCGCTGGCGGTGGTCACCACGGCGGTCGCCCCCAGCGCGGTGGCGACGCGCTCGGCGAGCATGTTGGCACCGCCGCGGTGACCACCGACGAGGGCGACCGCCCACCGTCGGGCCTCGTCCACGCAGACCACGCCCGGGTCGGTGGCCTTGTCGACAAGCAGCGGCCCGAGCAGGCGTACTGTCGCGCCGGTCGCGAGGAAGCAGACCACGCCCGCGCACTCATCGACCGCGGCGGCGAGTGCGTCGCGGGCCGGGCCCGTGTAGACCCGGGCGTCCGGCCAGACCCGTGCGAGCTCCGCCGCGGCGGTGTGCCCGGCCGCGGTCACCGCGACCAGACCGACACCTTCTCCCCCGCCGTCACCTCGGGTCATGGCCTACCGCGAAACATCGTGCTTCCCCGCATCGTGCTTCCCAGCGTGTGCTCCCCACAGCAGGACGACCGGGTTGGTCGCCGCGAGTCGTAGCGCGCCGTCCGGCAACGGCCGCAGCCGGGCCGCGGCAAGCTGGCTTCCCGCGACCTCGAAACCGGCGCCGGCCAGGGCATCCCAGGTGGGACGGACCCGGTCGAGCGCGGCCAAGGCGACGACCACCGTCCGGCAGGCGCGACGGGCACAGGCCGCTACCACGTCCGGCCCACCGCCACCGACGAACACCGCGTCCGGTGTGGGCAGATCGGCGAGCACGCCGGGGGCGGCGCCCAGGACGACCTCGACGGCTACCCCGTGTGCACGTGCGTTGGCCTGGGTGCGTTCGCTCGCGTCGCGGTCGCGGTCGACGGCTATGACGGCCGCACCGAGGCGCGCGCACTCCACCGCGACCGCGCCACTGCCGGCACCGACGTCCCAGATGAGATCGCCGGGAGCTGGGCCGAGACGGGCCAGCGCCATGGCCCGTACCTCGAATTTGCTGATCATCGAGTCGCGGTGGGTGAATGCGGCTTCGGGGAGCGCCCAGCCCGGCGGGGACGCCCGGTGTGGGAAAAGCCAGCCAGCCGGATTGTGCTCTTCGCTCGTGGGCCGGCCCGTGCCAGGTCCGCCGGCATCCACCACGACGACCACGTTCGGGTCCCGCCAGTCGTGGCGTGCGGCGGCTTGGCGCGGCGTGCACCAGGTGGTCCGTTCCGTGGGCGTCCCGAGCTCCTCGGCGACGAACATCCGCCGTCGCAGGCTCCCGAGCGCGGCTCCCAGGGCGGCCGGGCCACTGGCCGGGCCGGTCAGCACCGCCACGGTGTGGTGGGCGCGGCAGGCGTTGACGGCCGGGCCTAGCCGGCGGCCGTGCGCGCTCACCACGATCGCGTCGTCCCAGGGCAGGCCGGCGCGCGCGAACGCGAGGGTGACCGAGGACGCCGCGGGCAGTATCTCGATGCCGGGACCGCCCGGAGCATCGGGATCATGTCCGCTGTCGAGAAGATGCCGTCGCAGCGCACGCAGGATGCCGAAGAACCCCGGGTCGCCGCTGGCGAGGAGCGCCGCTGGCCCACCACCGGCGGCCAGGTGCGCCGTCAGTGCGGCCAGGCCCGCTGTGACGTTGCCAAAAGTAACCGTTTGTGCGTTTCCGGTCAGGAAAGGCGCGACCGCGTCGAGGTGGCGGCGCCCGCCGAGCACCAGCGTGGCCGCGGCGAGGGCGCGGACGGCGGCGGGCGTGGGCGGCCGCCCGTCCCAGCCGATCACTGTCACCGTCGACGGAGACGTCAGCGCCAACGGAGACGTCAGCGGAGGCCTCACCGACATGGTCCGACCCACTCGTGTTCCGTGGCGGCGACGCAGGACATCCCGGTGAAGTCGACCATGGCGACCCGGGCGTGCAGGCGCCCGTCCGCGAACCGGGTGAGAACGTCCGCGACCTGGGCGCAGAGCAGATCGCCGGCGGCTCGCAGCAGACCGGCGGCCTCCCACAGCTCGTGGGCGTGACGCGCGGTGTTGGCGGCGGTGACCGCCGCCGCCAACACCGGGTCACCACCGGCGTCGAGCGTGATCGCGGCCAGCAGGTCCGGGGAGACCTTCGACCGGGTGTAGTGCGTCATCAGAACACCCGCGGCGAGTTTGGTCAGCTTGCCGGCCATCCCAACGAAGATCACGTCGGTTATGCCCACCTCGACCGCCCGGCGCAGCGCCGCCGCAGTGAAGTCGCCGACTTCGACGAAACATACCTCGGGCAGGGCCGGCAGCAGCCCGATGGCCGCTTTCTCGGTGCGCCCGCCCGTGGCGAGCACGATCGTGCGCTGCTGCTGGGCGGCGGCGACCGCGATGGCCTGTTCCACCGAGGCCTGCCACGACGCGGTGGAGAAGGGCCGCACGATGCCGGTGGTGCCGAGGATCGAGATCCCACCGAGGATGCCGAGGCGGGCGTTGGTGGTACGCCGTGCCATCCGTTCCCCGTCCGGGACACTGATCACGACCCGTAACCCGTGGGTGTCGAGGTCAACGACTTCGTTGACCGATTGGATGATCATTGATCGAGGTGTCGGGTTGATCGCCGCTTCGCCCACGGGCAGGCCGAGGCCGGGTTTCGTGACCACCCCGACGCCGGGTCCGCCGTCGATCTCGATACCGGCTGGCGCCCGCCATGCCACCGTCGCGGTCAGGCGCGCGCCGTGGGTGACGTCCGGGTCGTCCCCAGCATCCTTGACCACGACCGCCTCGGCCGCACGGCCGGCGTCGAGCACACAGCGTTCGACGAGGAAGGAGACGCGTTCGCCGGACGGCAGGCTGATGGTGACCTCGCGCTGGACGACGCCGGAGGCCAGCGCCGCGCTCGCGGCTTTCGCGGCGGCGGCCGAACACGTTCCGGTGCTCCAGCCAGTGCGCAGCGCATCCGACCGGATTCTGGCGGTGCGCGGCAAATCTGGTTCACGCAACGTGACCGGTCGGCGGACAGGCTTCGCGTCGTTCACGCCGGTGGCTCCCCGGCTTCCCGCGGACGCTCGGGCGATGGCTCGGGCGATGCCTCGAGGGGATGGTCGTGGGCTCGTAGCGCCATCCGGGCGGCGCGCTCGGCCCGGCGGAACCCATGGAAATGGCCGGGATGGTAAAGGTGTGAGCGGGTCCCGTCCGCGGCCAGCGCCGGGCCGACCAGCACCAGGGTGTGTTTCCACAGCTTGTGCGCACGGACCGTAGCGGCGAGGTCCGCCAGCGCGCACCGCACGATCAGTTCATCCGGCCAGCTCACCCGGTAGGCAACCACACAGGGTGTCTCCGGCGGATAGCCACCGTCGGTGAGCTCATCCTGGAGCTGGCCGGACCGGGCGGCCGACAGGAACAGCGCCATGGTCGTGCCGTGCCGGGCGAAGCCGGCGATGTCCTCGCCCGCGGGCATCGGGGTCTTGCCGCCGCCGAGCCTGGTCAAGATCACTGACTGTGCCACCTCGGGGATGGTCAGTTCACGTTGCACGGACGCGGCCGCGGCGGTGAAGCTGCTGACCCCGGGCACGATCGCCGTGGCGAGCCCGAGGGTGGCGCAGACCGCCAGCTGTTCCTGAATGGCTCCCCACAGCGCCGGGTCGCCGGAGTGGACCCGGGCCACGGCGAGCCCGTCGCGCGCCGCCCGCCGGTAGACGTCTCGGACACCTTCGAGCGGCAGTTCGGCCGAGTCGACGATCTCGGCGTCGCCGCGTGCGTGGGTGAGCACGTCCGGATGGACCAGTGAGGACGCCCAGATCACCACATCCGCCTGGCTGATCACCCGTGCGCCGCGCAGAGTGAGCAGGTCCGCGGCGCCCGGACCGGCCCCGACGAACGTCACCCGCCCCCCTGCCGGAGCGATCGCGGCACCGGCAGCGCCTCCCGCGCCTCCCGCGCCTCCCGCGCCGGCCGCGGCTTCGGTCAGCCCGGCCACTGCCGCCGCCGTATCGAGATCACCGTGGACAGGTAGGGGCCGGCCTGGTCGCGAGGCAGCTCACCGGCCGGGCGGATGTCGCAGTCCGCCAGGCCCAGGGCCGCGCCGTAAACGGCTGTGCCGCCGGCTCCGCCGAGCCGGTCGGCGTCGGCGAGGACGTCGAGGACCCGGGGCAGCGCGCGGCCCCCCTTGTAGGCGATGACCGTGTCGTGGTCGGCCACGGCCCGCCGGTAGGCGTCCACCCCCGCGGTCAGCGGCAGCAGCGCCACCGTCTCAGCGCCCACAGCCAGCACGGTGCCGGACCGGGCGGCGAGATCCTGGAGCGCCATGATCCCGGGGATGGTCTCGATGACGACGCCGGGCCGCAGCGCCCGAACCCGGGCGGCCAGCGTGGTGAAGGTCGAGTAGACGTTCGGGTCGCCGATCGTGGCAAACGCGATCCTTCCTCCCGGATGCGCACGCAACGCCTCCGCGACCACTCCCGCGGGGGTGTCGTAGTCGGCGTCGCCGGTCATCCGGAACGGCAGGTGACGGATACGATCATGGGTGATGTGCGCGCGGACGGTCGCCTCGGCTCGCCCCGGCGGTGGCGTCCCCTCGCTCACCGGGACGAACACAACCTCGGCATGCTCGAGGACGCCGACCGCCTTGATCGTTATCAGGTCCGGGTCGCCGGGGCCGACACCGACTCCGATCAGCAGGCTGTCCGCCAGCCGGTCGCCCGAGGCCGGCTGCGCGCTCATCGCGACCATCGCGGCCCGCTCTCGTGGCTCCCGTGCCTGGCCTGCTTCGCCGCCGCGACGAAGCGCGTGGCCGCACCGGGTACACCCGCCCAGTGCAGATGCAGGTAGGACGCGTGTACCCCAGCGCGCACGAAGCCCTCCGGTCGATCATCCCGATCGCCGCTTCCCGGCCGGCCGCCTCGGCTTTCGACACACCATGCCGGCCGTGCGGTCCCGGTGCGGGCGGTTTCGCGGGCAACCAGCACCGCTGTGCGGTGGAACTCGTGCGCGGTCACCGGGGTACCGGCTGTGGCAATCGGGCTGTCGCAGGCGGCCACGGCCCGTCGATAACCAAGGGTGAGCCGGGGGCTCATCGCGGTGTCGGCGTCGAGCACCCCGCACATCGGATGCCCGTCCAGGGAGCGGGCGAGGTACAGCAGGCCCGCGCACTCGGCGATGACCGGCGCGCCCCTGTCCGCCAGCGCCGTCACGTCGGCGCGCAGAGTCGTGTTCGCGGCGAGCGCGGATGCGTGTTCCTCGGGGAAGCCACCACCGATGATCAGCCCGTCGCAGCCGCTCGGCAGGGCCTCGTCCCGCAGCGGGTCGACAGTGATCACCTCGGCTCCCGCGGCCAGCAGCAACTCGACCTGTTCGGTGTAACCAAAGGTGAACGCCGGTCCGCCCGTGACCGCGATCCGCGCCGGCCGGTCCGACGCCGGTGCCGGTACCGCGGTGGGGATCGCGGTGGCCGGCGACCAGGGCCGCACGCGCAGCGGCGGTGCTGACCGGGCGAGCGCAAGTACGGCATCAAGATCGAATGATGCGGTAGCCAGCGCGCCGAGCGCGTCGACAGCCGCGGCCGCGGCCGCGGCCCGCTCGGCCGCGGGCATGAGCCCGAGATGCCGGGATGGCACCGCGGCCCGATCATCGCGGCGCGCGACGCCCAGCACGGCGATACCGAGACCGGCGACCGCGTCCCGCAGCAGCCGTTCGTGGCCGGCCGAGCCCACCCGGTTGAACACCACCCCGCCCAGGCGCACCCGGTCGTCCCAGGTGGCGAAGCCGTGCACGGTGGCGGCCACCGAGCGGCCCACGGCGGACGCGTCGAGCACCAGCACGACCGGGGCGTCGAGAAGGCGGGCCACATGGGCGGCCGAGGCGAAGTCGGCGGGCTGGCCGGGTTCGGGCAGTGACACCCCGTCGAACAGGCCCATCACGCCCTCGACTACGGCGATGTCGGCGCCGTGGGCGCCGTGGGCGAACAGCGGCGCGATCCGGTGCTCCCCGCAGAGGACAGCGTCGAGGTTGCGGCCGGGGCGCCCGCTGGCGACGGCGTGGTAGGTCGGGTCGATGTAGTCCGGCCCGACCTTGTGCGGGGAGACCCGCAGGCCGCGGGCGGTGAACGCGGCCATCAGCCCGGTCGCCACGGTGGTCTTGCCGGCACCGCTCGCCGGGGCGGCGATCACCAGCCGTGGGATCACCAGTTGTGGGATCACCGGCTGGGGCGGGCGCAGGCCCGGGGCGGTCACCATTCGATCCCCCGCTGGCCTTTTTGCCCGGCGTCCATCGGATGCTTCACCTTGGTCATCTCGGTGACCAGGTCGGCGGCGTCGACCAGCGCGGGCGGCGCGGCGCGGCCGGTCACCACGACATGCTGGCGTCCCGGGCGGGTACGCAGCACCTCGACGACTTCGTCGGTGTCGATCCATCCCCATGTCAGCGGGTAGGTCAGCTCGTCGAGGACGTAGAGCTGGTAGGTCTGCGCGGCGATGTCCCGGCGGATCTGCGCCCAGCCCTCGCGGGCGGCCTCGGCTGGTTCTGCCGTGGGGTCGATCCGGCGTTGTACCCAGCTCCACCCCTCGCCCATCTTGTGCCAGGTGACGGCGCCGCCCTCGCCGGTCGCGGCCAGGGCGCGCAGCGCCCGTTCCTCTCCGATTCGCCATTTCGCGGACTTGACGAACTGGAACACCCCGACATCCCAGCCCTGCGCCCAGCCCCGCAGCGCGAGCCCGAACGCCGCGGTCGACTTTCCCTTGCCATTGCCGGTATGGATGATCAGTAGTGCCCGGTCCCGGCGCGTTCGGGTGGTCAGGCCGTCGTCGGGCACGACGGTGGGCTGTCCCTGTGGCATGTCTAGGCGGCCTTCCGCGGATCGGCTCTACGCGGGCCAGCCGCACCCCTGGCCGCGCGGTTGGCCCTCTGGTAAGCCGTGGCTGACAGGGCGTCGATCGGGATGGCCGTACCGCCCAGCGCGGTCGCGAGGCGTCCAGCCAGGCCCAGGCGGACATGGCCGCTCTCGCAGTCGACGACGACGCTCGCCACGCCGGTGCGGGCCAGCGTTCGCGCGGCCGCGATCGGATCCGGGCCCGCGGTGGCACGGCCGTCGGTGACGACGATCAACAACGGCCGCCGGTGCGGGTCACGGCGGCGTTCGGTAGCGAGCAGGTCGCCCGCACGGGTAAGCCCGGCTGTGAGCGGGGTACGACCGCCGGTCGGCAGGGACGCGAGCCGTGCCGCGCCGACTTCCACGCTGGACGTCGGGGGCAGGACGAGGTCGGCGCGGGAACCCCTGAATATGATCATTCCGACCCGGTCGCGACGCTGATAGGCGTCCAGCAACAGGGACAGCACGGCGCCGGTGACCGTACGCATCCGGGCACGGGCGGCCATCGAACCGCTGGCGTCCACCACGAACAGGACGAGATTGCCCTCGCGTCCCTGGCGGACCGCCCCGCGCCGGTCAGCGGGACACAGCATGAGCCCTGGGCCGGTACGTCCACGGGCGTGCTGCCAGGGCGCGGCCGCTCGCAGGGTTGCCGGCAGGTGCAGGCCGGGCGCGTCCGGGGAGGTGGTGACGACCGCTCCGTGCGGGGTACGGGCGCGTGCGCGCCGACCGGCCGCGCCCGCAAGCGTCCCGGTGCCGGGGACCTCCAGGCGGCGCGGGCGAAACGACGGGCCAGGACTGCCGGCGCGACGTTGCGCCCGCGCCGCGCCACCGCCGGGTCCGGGCCCGCTGGGGCCGCCATCCCCACCGTCGGCGCCGCTGCCTTCCGCGGGACGCGGGGATGGGACGACGTCCGCTCCGGTCGCCCGTTCCGCTGTCGTTCCCGGCCCGCTCGGTGCCGGCCCCCCGCCGCTGCCTCCTCCGTGACCGCCGTCTCCCCCGCCTCCAGTGGGCGGGGCCGGGTCTGGATCTGTGCCTGTGCCTGTGCCTGTGCCTGGGTCGGCAGGCGGCGCTCCGGCGTGCGCCCGCGCATCGTCCTTGGCCCGCGCCTTGTCCTCGCAGGCCTCGTCCAACGCCTGGACGAGGGTTTCCTCATCCAGGCCGGGCGCGTCGAACGGGCCGCGGCGGCACCGGTGCGGCAGCGCCAGGAGGGCGGCGCGGCGGACGTCGTCGGTGTCGACGGTCACCCGGCCCTCCCACGCGGCCAGCGCCATCGCGGTGCGGGCCACGACCACGTCCGCGCGCATGCCGTCCACGTCGAACGCGGCGCAGACCGCGGTGACCTGACGCAGGACGGGATCGGGCAGCCCGACACCAGGCAGCCGTCCACGAGCGGTGAGGATTTTTGCCGCGAGTGTGGCCTCCGTATCGGTCCACCTGGCGGCGAAAGCGGCCGGGTCGGCGTCGTAGGCCAGCCGGCGGCGCACCACCTCGGCCCGCACCTGTGGCTGGCGGCTGGCGGCTACCTCGACGGTCAGCCCGAAGCGGTCCAGCAGTTGTGGGCGCAGCTCCCCCTCTTCGGGGTTCATCGTCCCGACCAGCAGAAAGCGGGCGGCGTGGCGGACGGACACCCCGTCGCGTTCGACGTGGGCGACGCCGAGCGCGGCCGCGTCCAACAGGAGGTCGACGAGATGGTCGTGCAGGAGGTTGACCTCGTCGACGTAGAGCACGCCCCGATGGGCGGCGGCGAGCAGCCCGGGGCGCAGCGCGGTGACGCCTTCGGCGAGCGCCCGGTCGAGGTCGATCGCCCCGGTGACCCTGTCTTCGGAGGCACCGACCGGCAGCTCGACCAGACGTGCCGCACGGGTGGCCGGCCGGGCCTCAGGTGGATGCGGCCCGTCGGGGCAGTCGGGCTCGGGCGCGCCCGGGTCGCAGGAGAACCGGCAGCCGGTCACCACGTTCACGGGCGGGAGCAGCACGGCAAGACCCCGCACCGCTGTGGACTTGGCAGTGCCCTTCTCTCCGCGGACGAGCACTCCGCCGATCGCTGGTGACACCGCGTTGAGCAGGAGCGCGAGCCGCAGGTCGTCCATGCCCACAACCGCGGACAGTGGGTAGGCCGTCATAGTGCCCTGCGCCGCTGTGCGCCGGATCGTACGTCGATCACCGGGTCATGAGCGTGCGTGGGCATACCGCGCTCCCCCCTCGGGTTTCCTCGCCCTCGGTAACGGTGCGGACGGCCGGAGTATCCTGACTTCCGGATCAGCGCTTCCTCTCGGCCTTCCAACCGCTGTCGCGGCCGTGACGTACGGTGAGAGGTTGCTCCCCGGTGACAGTGGCGGGACCGCGCCGGACTCCCACCGGCTTCCTCCACTGCCGTCGCGCTCCCCAGCATGACACACCGACCCACCCGCGGGCCCGCCTTCGCTCGAGCCCGGCCTGTGCACCCGACGCGTCCGGCGGCAATCCGCGGCTGAAGAGACCGGTGGTCATACCGGCCAGTCGATATTTCCGCTTTCGGATCGTGACGGCGACCCACCGTGGCCCGCGTTCGGCGTAGGCAAGTTACTGCCCCCGTGGGGACGCCTCGCACAGCTGGCGACATACGGTCGATTGCGACCGAAGGAATGACCCGTTGACATGCTGCGGACGAGCCGCGGCGGTCCGGCGCTCCCACCCGCAGCCGGTCGTGCGTCGCAATCAGGACGGAAGGATGATTTATGACCGCTGATAGCAAGCTGACCGCGCTCTCAAAGTATGAGATTTTCAAACGTACGCTCCATAAGGACGGAATTTTCTTTGTCCTGATCGCCGGCGCAAGATACGCGCGGGGTTTTTTGTTCGACAAACGGCACGGTACCCGAACGTCGATGCGCGTCGCTCTAGCGGATGATCTGACGATCGCAGGTGACAGAGAAACTGGTCACGATCTTGTACCAATGCCGGTCGGACCCTTTTGCGCTACCTTCAGAAAGCTTCGAATTCCAGCCGACGGCACGTTCGTTGACTTCGGTGCGGGAAATGCACGCACACTTCTCCTGGCCGCCGAATTCGGCTTCGGAAAAGTTATCGGTGTTGAATTTGCAAAAGAGTTCTGCGAACTCGGAAAAGGAAATATAGAGGCCTATCGGAAGCGTCGAGGAGGCAGCGTCGAGGCGCATATGGTGTGTATCGATGCCGCACGGTATAAAATTCAGCCGGATAATCGAGTATTCTTTTTCTTCAATCCTTTTGACGCGGATATTCTCAAGCAGGTAGTTGCCAACATCGAACATTCTGTCGCGGCCCACCCGCGGACCGCCTGGATTATTTACAGCAAACCTCGCCATGAGGAGGTTCTGGATTCTCTGTCCAGCCCGTGGGAAAAATCCAACGAGTTATCATATCGAGGTTTCGGGCGGGTACTGGCCTATCGGTTTATGCCATGAGCAAGAGTGGCACAGATTGTCATGTCAATCTCTGTCGGTAAGCAATTTTTCGTCACGTTCGCTAGGAGGAATTAACAGAGATGCCAGAATCGGCTCGGCCTGACAGTTCACCCACCGTCAGCGTGGTCATTCCGACCCTCAATGAGGCGGAAAATTTGCCGTACGTCTTCCCACGCCTGCCCGATGATGCCGAGATTGTCGTCGTCGATGGCCGTTCCAGTGACGGAACTGTTGACGTCGCTCGCTCCTTGCGGCCCGACGCCGTCATCGTGCATCAGACCCGCAGTGGCAAGGGAAACGCCGTGGCGTGTGGCTGTGCGGCGGCGACGGGCGATATTATCGTGATGCTTGACGCAGATGGGTCGGCCGACCCAGCCGAGATCCCCCAATTTATGCGGGCGCTCACTGCTGGTGCCGATTTTGCTAGAGGATCACGTTTTCTTCCCCTCGCCGGAAGCAACGACATCACGCCGCTGCGTCGGATGGGAAACCGATGCCTCAATGCGTTGGCTAATGCTTTGGTCCACGCTCGCTTCACCGATCTATGTTATGGCTACAACGCGTTCTGGCGGCGGTGCATACCAGTATTTGATCTTGATCCTGATGGTTGCGATCAAAAGCTCTGCTGGGGAGATGGCTTCGAGGTGGAGACGTTGATTAACATCCGGACCGCCCGAGCCGGCCTTCGTGTTGTCGAGGTGCCTAGTTTCGAGTACCGGCGGCTGCATGGCACAAGCAAACTCAATCCGATTTCCGATGGCCTTCGCGTTTTGTTTGTGATCGTAAAAGAATGGGGGCGATCTGGCAGTTGGCGACCACGATCAGAAATGCTACCAGCCGTAGCACTATGGATTGGCCCAGAGCAGTCTACCAGAGTGGACGGATCAACTTTTGAGGCGAGCCGTAAAGGGCATCATCACACTACCCGGCGTGGTGTATCACGATACCGCCGGGTCTGCGCTGACCGTGCTTGGAAGATCCGCTCGGCGGGACAATGTGAGGTCATCGGACAGCTTCCGCAGTGAGCACAGTGCTGCGGAATCAGTGTGATTTACCGGCCCTTCAACTCGAATTTGGTGAAAGGAAGGGGATTCGTGAACGATCTCCAGTCGGAGCTGCTCACCGCTGTCCCTGCTCACGCTATATGGCACCGACAGCCGACACCCACCGTCTCGGTTGTCATCTGTATCTTCACCGAGCGGCGTTGGGACGATATCGTCGCCGCGGTTGACAGCGTCCAGAACCAATGCCGCCAGCCGGCGGAGCTCATTATTGTCGTTGACCACAACGATGAGCTGCTCCAGCGCGCACGGAATTTCTTCGGGCATGTGATAGTAGTGGCCAGCAGTGGCGCGCGGGGGCTCAGCGGCGCACGAAATACAGGCGTTCAAATGGCTTCCGGTGATGTCGTGGTATTTCTCGATGACGACGCTCGGGCACGTCAGGAGTGGCTTGAACGCCTGCTTGCCCCGTACTCGGACCAGGCGGTGCAGGGTGTCGGTGGTCTCGTTGTCGCTGACTGGCCGACTGACCGCCCTGGCTGGTTCCCACCCGAGTTCGACTGGGTGGTGGGCTGCAGCTATGCGGGGATGCCGACAGCTCGCGAGCAGGTACGTAATCCGATCGGCGCGGCTATGTCGGTGCGAAAGTCCGCGTTCACTCGGGCTGGTGGCTTTACCGAGGGTGTCGGTCGGGTCCGTGCCGACACGTCCGGCTGCGACGAGACCGAATTTTTTATCCGACTTCGCCGAGTATTGCCAGAGGCAAAGATCATATATGAACCGAGTGCGGTCGTCGAACACCGTGTCACCACGGAACGGATATCGTTCGCGTATTTTCGCCGCCGCTGCTATGCGGAAGGGACGTCCACGGCGCTTGTCGCCCACCTGGTCGGCACTCAGGTGGCTCTGGCGGCCGAACGCCGGTATGTGCGAGATACCCTGCCCCGCGCGGTTGCCGGCAATCTGCGCAGCATCGACCGGTGGCCGCGCGCTGGTGCGCTGATGCTGGGTTTCATCATCACAAGTACCGGTTATCTGGTCCGGCGAAGCAATTTCGCAGTCTCGGCTGTGATGGCCGGCTGACATCTTGACGCGTCCACCGTGCTCAGCTGTCTGGAAGGGCTGCCGGGGAGGCACCATGATACCAATCCTACTTTACCATTCAGTGACCGATGACCCGCCACCAGGAATGGCTCGGTGGACGGTGTCCCCACGACGTTTCGCACAAGATGTCTCCATGATGGCCGATTCTGGTCGGACTGCTCTGACCGTGGCGGAGTTCGCCCTGCTGCTGGCGGCTGGTAACGTGCCCGACCAGGTGCTTGTCGTGACACTTGACGACGGTTTCGGGGACAACATCGAAGCCGTCCGCCAGCTGGCGGACAAGGGCTTGGCGGCTACCGTCTTCCTGACCACATCGTGGATCGGATGTGACGGTATGTTGACCGCCCGAGACCTGCGCGAGATCGTTGAGATCGGCGCAGAAATCGGCGCACACAGCCGTACCCATCGTCGGCTTGATGAAATTTCCAAGGCACAACTTGAGCAGGAGGTGGCCGGTTCTGGGGCGGACCTGTCCGCTCTTACAGGTATTCCTTGTCGGTCCTTTGCGTATCCGCATGGAAACTTCAACAGGACCGTCCGCGCGGCCGTTATAAAAGCTGGCTACGAATCGGCCTGTGCCGTGAAGAACACGATGTCCTGTTCTAGTGACGATCGATATGAAATCTCTCGTCTGACAGTTAAACAGAGTGTCTCGAAGGAGGATTTTCAAAAATTGCTAAACGGTCACGGAAAAATACCTCCCCGACATGAACTGCTACGTACCAGCGCGTTTCGCCTTGTGCGCCGTGGCCGGACCGCTCTGATCACTGGAACCCATCGGTGAACGGGCCCGATCAACCTTATCGGGCCCGTCCGGAGCTGCCCGCAACCATACGCCGCCGTCTGTTGTTGTCCGAGGCCGCTGGTTACATCGCCGGGCCGGGTTCGTACCTGGTGGGCCGGTGGCGGATACGCCATCCACGCAGATCAGCGTCGCGGTCCGATAAAGGAACAAGCAAACTGCTGCCAGCGTCAGCATGGTCTCGGGAATGGTCCGGGCCGGAATTTTTCCACCGGGCTGTCGCTGCCCTCGGCCGAAAAGAGGAGCGCCTGCAAAAGACTACCGCCATCTGGTGCGGACAGCTTGAACTCTCGGCGCCCGATGTGTTGCCAAGACATCCCCAGCATGGCGACGGCTCCCCGTATACGCAGGCACGGATCCTGCTGCGCATACATGGTGAGGCAGTCGGCTATGTTTTTGTTGATATCGGGCCGGTCGGACTGGAACAGGCCCGGGTCCTGGCCACCGCCGACAACGATGCGGAACTCGTCGGCCGGGTGCGGCGCCATCTTGCCGCTGACGGCCTGTCTGCTATGCAGGATCTGCGCCATGGCCTCAGCGATGTTGGGCTCGCCGCCGTTGATCGGCCCGCGGCAGAGGGCGAACCGCGGCCATCCCGGAATGCGTCCCCCCAGGTGTGTGGCGCCTGTGTCGATAACGGTATTCAGTCTGGTGGAGACACTGCTGTATATCCAGATAAACTGGTAAGTATCATCGTATGTACTCGTAACCGGCCAGATTCCTTACTTATTTGTCTGCATTCCTTGAAAAATCTTCTGTATCCGCATCTCGAGGCTGTCGTCGTTGACAACGCGCCGAGCGACGACGGCACTGCTCGTGTTTTTCAGAAGATGGTTGGAGATGACGGTCGATTTCGCTATGTGCGGGAAAATCGCGCGGGGTTGTCGTTTGCTCGTAATGCCGGGCTCGCGGCTGTAACTGGTCTGGTGACAGCTTTTACCGACGATGATGTCGAGGTCGATCCGGGTTGGCTCAACGGAATTCTTCGCGGATTTTCCCGGTGGGACACCGTGGCCTGTGTGACGGGTCTGGTGGCGGCGGCAAACCTGGACAGTCCGGCCGAACAGTACTTCGATGCCCGGGTGGCGTGGTCGACACGGTGTGAGCCACGGCTCTTCGACGGTAAGCCAGCCAATCGCTCAGGGCCTCTTCATCCTTTTGCGGCCGGCTCGTTCGGTGCGTTGGTCGCCGTCCGCACCGCGCTGCTGCGGGAGCTTGGCGGATTCGACAACGCGCTCGGGGTGGGTACACCCAGTCGCGGCGGTGAAGATCTCGATCTCCTCGTCCGGATTCTGCTTGCGGGCCATGTCATCGCCTATGAACCGGCTGCCGTGTCCTGGCACCACCACCGGGGAGATTTTCCGGCTCTTCGGCGGCAGATGTTCGGCTACGGCTGCGGCCTCTCCGCCTATCTGACGAAATATCTACTGAATCCCCGTATCGGTGGGCGACTGATTCTGCGGCTCCCGGCGGGCGTCACGCACCTTCGCCGGTTGCATTCACGAACATGTCTGGCCAAGACGGGATGACATGGTTCCTACTTTCTGGGAGTCGATATTTTGATCAACGCCTTTCAGCGTCGTGTACCGGAGTCGGTGATCGCAAAAGACCTGGCGCTGCTTGCACTCGCCGTGATGGCCGGGATCGCTGTGGTTGCGCCGAGCGGCCCGGCCCGGCCTGTCCTGGTGCTGCTGGCATTGCTGCTCCTGCCCGGCGCCGCCGTGCTCACTCGGCTCGACACACCTGATCCGCTTACCTGGCTGGGGCTCGCAATAGTGCTCAGCATGGCGGTGGATGCCGGAACAAGTTTGGTGATGCTGTGGTCAGGACTGTGGCATCCGATGGTGCTGGGAGCCGTTCTTGCTGCGGCGTCCATGGCGGCACTCATTATTGATCTTTGTATGCGGCCGAAGCAGGCGCATACCTGAGGGCAGAGATCGCGAACGGCGGAGAACTGATGACGACGGCATCCAGACTTGGCGGGCACTCCTCGCAGGGGCGGATTGTACCGGCGGTCGTCGAAGCCGCGTCACCGCTTCGACCCACCGGAAGTCAGGGTGACCGGGGCCTCGGCGAATCGTCGGCACGCCAGATCGCGCGCTGTATCGCCGCTGTCGGTCCGCTCCTGGCGGGTACCGCTCTGTGGGCCGCCTCGCTTCCTTCGATCTCCACCTACGACCTTGATGATTACGGACTTTCGCCGCGGCTTGGCGCGCTGTGGTATACGGGCTTGGCTGTGCTTGTGGTCGGCGCGGCAGCGAACCTGTGCCGGCGGCGGATGTCCGGGACTGTGGCCGGCGGGTATCTGGTTGCGCTCGCCACCGCGCTGTACGGCACGATTCCACTCATCGTCGATGAGCCTCGATACGCATGGACCTATAAGCACATCGGGGTCATTCGCTACATAGAGTTGCACGGCTCGGTGGACTGGAACATCGACATCTACCATCGTTGGCCTGGTTTCTTTGCGGCCTCAGGATTTTTCTCCGTACTCGGCGACAGGCCGGATCCGACATCTTACGCGGCCTGGGCAGAACTGTTCTTCACTCTTGTCAACGTGGTTCTCATCGTCGCCATCGCCCGGGTGCTGCTGCACGACAACCGGGTTTCCTGGACAGCAGCGACGATCTTTGTCGTGACGAACTGGGTGGGGCAGAGCTACTTCGCCCCCCAAGCGTTCGGCTACACGCTCACCCTCGGGCTCATGTTGATTCTCGTCTGGCAGTTCGGCGGAACCCACCACAGCGTGCTGGGCAGCCGGGTGAGCCGCTGCATACACCGGGTCACCCGCCGTCCGGTGGCGATGTGGCCCGCGCCGACCAAGGCGATCTGGCCGCGATCGGCGGCGATCGCCGTATTGCTGTTCCTGGATTTCGCTATTGTCGCCTCTCATCAACTCACGCCATATATTCTCATAGTCCAGGCGGGCGCTCTGGTGCTACTTGGGATACTTCGACCCCGATGGCTGGTAGGTGCCTTCGCGTTGACCGCTGTTGCGTTCCTGCTGCCGCATCTAGGCTATGTCAATCAACGGTACGGTCTGTTCACTGACATTAATCCACTTGCCAACACGGAGACCGTTGCATCGAGCACGGATACGCTGCCCGGTAAGACGTTCAACGTTACCTGCGGTAGGCTTCTCACGGCTGTGATCGCTGTTGCGGCACTGGCTGGTGCCGTCCGTCTGCTCCGCAGGAGTGACGGCAGGGCGGTGGCACTGCTTGTGCTGGCCACCACGCCGATCATCCTGATCTTCGGCCAGAATTATGGTGGTGAGGCAATTCTGCGGGTGGTACTGTTTGCGCTGCCGTGGTGCGCGATCCTGGCCGCGGTTGCGGTCGCCGGTGCTTCACCTGCAGCTGCGCTGGCCGGTGCTCGGTCGGCGATGCGCGGATCCCGGCGGTACCTCCGTGTCGCCGGCCGGTATTCACTGATGGCCGCCACGCTGCTTACCTGCGCGGCATTGTTTGTTCCGGCCTACTTCGGCCAGGATGAGATCGATCTCATGAGTCACGACCAGGTCGAGGCCAACCGCTATCTGTATGCCCACGGTCGACCGGGTTCAGTGATCATGAATATTGACTCCAACGCACCGGTCCGGTCCAGCGACAACTACAATCTCTTCTTCGATGAATCCCTGTTCCGTGACGAGAAATTCAGATATCGTCCGCTCGGGGCCGCTGACGTTGACGATGTGGTCGCGACAATGCACGCCTACGCGCCGTCCGGTTATCTGGTTTTCACCCCCAGTACCGAGGAGTTCGCCCGGGTTTTTCAGCTCACTCCGCCGGGTGCTATCGCGTCGTTGGAACACGCGATAGCGGAGTCGACGTCATTCATCCCCTTCTATATCGGGCCGAATACCCGAGTCTATGCGTTACGTACGGCATCCTGATCCGTGCCGTGAGCCAAACCTGCAGCTGGAACCGGAGGAGGGCCGTCGTGACACCCAGGCCGGACCGCCTGCTGTACCGCAACGGGCTGGCGCTTGCGTGCAGTGCCGGGTTGTCGGCATTGCTCGGAGCCGGTTACTGGGCGCTGGCGGCACGTACCACGAATCAGTCGTCGGTGGGTGCAGCGACTGCGCTGGTGTCGGCGATGATGGCACTTTCTCTGATCGGTCAGCTCAACCTCGGAAATGCCCTGACCTCATTTCTCCCGCGGGCCGGCTATTATCGGTTCAAGATCGTGTTGAGAAGTTACGCGGGATCAGCATTGCTGAGCATCCTGCTGGGCGCAGGCTTCGCTTTGGTGGCGCCCCGGATAAGCTCCGCCTTCGAGATGCTCACCTCAACCGGCATGGTAGTTCTTTTCGCGCTGTCGGTAGGCATCTGGACGTTGTTCATCATGCAGGATGCAGTCTTGGCCGCGCTTCGCCGCGCGCCATGGGTACCGGTGGAGAACGTTTTTTTTAACATCACCAAATTTCTGTTGCTCTTGACTTTCGGCGGCGGGTCGGTAGCGGTGCTGTACGGGTCATGGATCGTACCTGCCGGAATCGCGGTTGTCACGGTTTCCTGGTTGCTTTTCCGAAAGCTTCTTCCGACGCGCGCCACGCCGGCTCCCGATAGCGGGATGCGCAATTTCGGGCGGTTTCTTGCTGGCGAGAGCATCACTATGCTTTTCGAGCGGGTCGGTGTGACACTTGTTCCCCTCCTTGTCGTGGTGATGGTCGGCCCGGCAGCGGGCGCCCCCTTCGCACTTTCCTGGATGATTATGCAGGCGCTCGAAGCGCTGATCTTCGGGTTCGGCCTGTCGCTCATCGTGGAAGGCGCCCAAGCTGGGGCCGACGTAGTCCTCATGCACCGCGAGCTGCGTCGGCTTGCGCTGCTCGGCGTCGGCGCAATTGTGTTGGTCGCTGAAATCGGAGCGCCGTTGCTGTTGCGGATTTTCGGCGCGGGCTACGAGAACGCCGCCACCGTGTTCCGCCTGCTGCTGCTCGGTCCGCTGCCCGCGACAGTCGTGATACTGGGTGTCAGCACCGCCCGCGCGCAGCGCAGAATGAGGCGAATCGTAGGCGTTCACATGAGTATTGCCGTGCTGGTGCCGGTGAGCGCGGTACTGCTCGGCCATTTGTACGGCGTGGTCGGTGTCGGTGCAGCCTGGTTGGCGGTGCAAATGGTTGTTGCCACCGGCATGCTGCTCACCGAGTCGAGAGGGCAGCGCGCCGTCCGGGCCCGTCCACCGCGCCCGGGGGACTCCGCCGGCCACCGTGGGTTCACCATTTTTCGGGTTGTTCCGCGTGCACCCCTCGTAGCGCACGCCCAGCTCGATAACGAGGTTCCGAATTCCGCGGCCGGGCGGAATGCTGACTGATCTGGCGATTGATTCCATGCCAGACCATGCGTAGGCAGACAAGCCCGAAGGGGGCCAGGTCGTCGACGGCGAACCATGCCTTCTCGGTAACTCCATGTAGCGATCGCATCCATGATCGAACATTCAGCTCGCCGCGATATCGATATCCGAGTGCGGCGATCGGGTCGAGGATTTCGACGACGAAACGGCGGCCATTCATCGGCGCACCGATCGGTATTGGTTGACCGGTCAGATCCAGGTAGGCGGCCTGCACCAGATCGATGCCGGCAGTATTCTGAAACAAGCGGAACTGCGCGCCGAGACGCGGGTTGAAATCGAGCATCTTGTATTGTTTGTCGCGGTTGTCCCAGCGAAGATCAATATCAAGAATTCCACGGAAGGATATCTGTGTCAGCAGTTTTTCGATCTGCCGGCTCAGCCGTTCGTTTTCCACTGAACGACCAAGACACGTCACCCCGAAATGAGGTGGATAAGAACGTTCTTTGATTCCAGTGAAAGCCGGCCGGCACATCGAACGAAAATCACAGTAGCCATGAAAAAACCAGTTGTCCCGTGGCCCGGCAGGGATGTACTCCTGCAACAGGAGAGCGACTCCTTCAACCTGCTCGCACCGATGATAGTACTCGACGAGTTCGTCGCGGGTATGGATCATGGATGTGCTTCGCAGCTGCTGACTGCGTCCGCGTCGCCATTGACAGGTCAGCTTGGCGACAAGGGGCAGGCCGTTTCCGGCCGCGAATTCCTCGGCCTCAGCGAGTGAGGTGGGCATTGCTGTCGTCGCGCACGGCACGTTGAGTTCCCGGCACATCTTGTACAGCAGGTACTTATCCGCCAGCCGGCGCGGAAGATCGTGCGGTGGAGTCGGGAAAATGAACCATGGCCGCAACTCGTCGCCGTGTTCGGCGACGAAGACCGCGCTGGCGTCGTCGACCGGAATGAGAACGGCCGGCCGGCCGATGTGGGCCGCCAGCCGCAACAGCCCGTGCCTCAGCAGCGCGGCATCCTCAGGGTCTGGATGCCAGAACATGCGGCCATGCAGATAGCGTGAACTGGCCGCGGGAGCCAGCCTGTCCTCGTGCACGCCGTAGACTGGGATCCCGAGGCGGCCAAGACTTCTGATCACGCCGAGCCCACCATGATAAAATGGATCTGGAAGAATTTTGAGGACGACAGCCGGGATTTCGGTGTCGAAGTGCTCCACGGGGGGCCTTACATCAATTCGGTGCAATCTTGGCTGCATTCGCCTAGCATTTCATCGACCCATGACTTCGGCACCTCGGGCCGCCTTTCGTGATTATCGGAAATATCCGTAGTGCGACCTGCTCGATTATTGGCCCGAAAGACAGCGGATGAAGGATGATCGCGGAATACGATTGATCGATCACACGAATGGCGCTGGTCATGCTTGAAGGTACGAGTACACTGCTACCCAGTCGATCTGTACTGCCCCGCTCGTACTGGCTGCGGGGGAAAGATCAAGAGATGACTCGGTCTGGATAACCCAGTGCATCGGCGTGTTGGGTATCCTGCCGGTCGAGCTACCGATGGACCGGTCATCGAGGATGAAATCTACCTTCTCCGGGGTCCATTCGATGCTGGCGGTGTGCCACGCTGTGTACGTTACCGTGGTGCCGAACCCGTCCTGGTCGCCGCCAGACGTTCCGTCCTGTCGATGCATGAACGCGCCGATGGTTCCAGACAGATCGCCTTCGGGAAAGTCGATTTCTCCGTCGCGCGGCCATGTCCCGCTGTCGGGCCACAAAAGCCAGGCGGTCTTGAAACCGACGAGCGGATCCGCCCGGAAGCGGATGGTGAACTTGCCGTACAACTGGCCCTGGTAAGCCGTGGAGGTGCCGGGCAGCACAGGGAGCAGGGCTGCCCCCATGGGCGTTCCATTCACAGTGTGCAGATTGCAGCGAAGAATACCGGCCTGGACGCTCACCACCTTACTAGGATAATAACGCGATTTTGCCCCGTTTTGACCCGCGGTGTCCGGTGTTCCGTCCGGATAGACATTCCACCTGCCCTGATATGCGGCCGCAGTTGGGAAGCCGCCGACCGGCGTATCGGTGACGAAATCGTCGGCGAAGACCTGTTTCCAGCCGGGAAGATCTCCGCGTGGCATTGCCACACCGGACGCACTGGGGGCGCTGGGGGTCGTGGCTGACCTCGCTATGGGTTGCAGGGATTTCGATGTTGAGGCGGTGTCGGATGCGACCGGTATCTGACAGGCCGCGAGTACGACGCTCACCAGCATGGCCACTACAGTGACGCCGATGCATTGAGGTGGCAGAAAACGGCGCATAACTGCCACAGATGGTGCGTTCTTCGGAATATGGATTTTACGCCTCTTTTATTGGTCTACCCCCACATCCCCTCGGCGCGAGACGCTAGCAGCGGTCGCCAGGTTCATTCAAGACTATATGTCAACTGTTAAACACTGTAATCACAACCGACAACCATAATTATCCACCCAGTTGTCGGCGCGAGTAAATTTAGCCATACCGTGACATAAATTGTGCGCTCTGTTGATGCGCCGACCGGTGCCGGATTGTGTTTCGCGGCGACGATAATGGTCACTGGTGGTCCCACATATGCTTTAGCTCGAATACCTCCAGGGTATGAGGGTAGGGACTGCTCCCATAGCGGGCGTTTGCCTTGAGGGGGCCATGGTGAAGGCGATGAAACCAGCCGAGCGCGACCGGCCGAGCGCCACGAGAACGCCAGAGCATCAGCACCAACGGCGGGCGCCGGTTGGGGAGCTCGGCGAGTGGTGCCACGACCTTCGGCAGCCGATCGCCGCGATCGAGGCAGCGGTGTGGGCAGCACTCACCGATCCGGATGTCGGCCCGGAAGTTCGACGCTGGCTGGATCGGGTGCTGCTGGAGGCGGACCGGCTCGCGGTGCTGGTGGACAGCGCCGCTGGTGGCGTCTGCATCCGGCTGGTTGACCTTTCCGAGCTGCTCGCGGAAGCAGGGGCCTACTGGGACCGAGTGGTCCCGGCACAGGTCCGGCACCGGTCGGGGACTGCCGCCCCGCTCGCCCCGGTGGTGGCCGATCCGGTCATGCTACGGCGGGTTGTCGACAATCTTGTCGCCAACGCCGCTCAGGCCGCCGGATCGTCAGGCCGAGTCGAGCTGACAGCTACGCCGATGGCGGATGACGGATGGATGGCGGTCGAAGTCGACGATGACGGAGCCGGATTCGCCGGTAAACCAGCGAATTCCGCTGGTTTGGGGCTGAAAATTGTCCAGGAGACGGTCGAAAGATTCGACGGGCGGGTGGAAATCGGCTCGAGCCCACTGGGCGGTGCCCGCCTGCGGCTCCTGTTGCCCGCGGCAGATGCCCAGCAGGCTATGTCGTGAGGGTGGTGCTCTGCGACGATCATCAAATGTTCGTCGAGGCACTGGGCGCTGTGTTGACCGCGCGCGGGTGGACGGTCTGTGAGCTGGCCTTCACCGCGGCCGACGCGGAGGCCGCGATCCGTTTTCACCGGCCCGATGTTGGGTTGATGGACCTGCGTTTCCTGGACGGCGACGGCCTCGGCGTGATCAAATCCCTTGCTGATCTAGCGCCGGAGACCAGGCTGGTACTGGTCACCGGCTCCACCGACGCCGCGTCGATCAGGGCGGCCATCGACGCCGGGGTGAGCGGTTTTGCCTCCAAGACGCAGGAGATCGAACGGATCATCGCTATCGCGGATCGAGTCGGCAGAGGTAAGGCAATGATCGATTCGGATGTTGTGGAGCGAGCCGTGCGGGCCCCCCGCAGCTCCGGTGAGCTGGCTGCAGTCGACGATCTCCTGACCAGCCGCGAGCGGGAGGTGCTTGCCCGGCTTGGGCGTGGGCAGAGCACCGCGGTTCTCGCCAAGGATCTCGGTATCACGGCCAATACCGCCCGCTCGCACATTCAGAACGTGCTGAACAAGCTCGGCGTACACAGCCGGATGGAGGCCGCAGCGCTGGCGGTCCGGGTACGGCTCATGGACCGCGTCGACTGACCACGTTCCCCACCGGCGGTGTCACCACCTGGCCAGGTCATCGATCAGCCACATTGACGCATGGCGGTATCCGTGGCGTAGTAGCCATCCGATGGTTGGAGGATGACCTGAAGAAGGTCGTGGGGTATCAATTGTGCATGACACCGAGTCGGGTACTGATCCTCGATTCCCAGCGGGCTGTCAGCGGCGCGCTCGCCGTTGCGCTCCATGCCGAGCATGATTTCGAGGTGGTAAAAACTGTACACACCGTTGAGGCGGCAGTCACGGTGTTGGGGATACTCGATGTGGACATCCTGTTGCTGGACGCGGAGCTGCTCCGCGGAGATGGCGTCGACATTATCCGGGAGCTGCTGCTGCGACGGTCCGACCGGTTGCCAATCGTCGTCATGACTGACATTGAAGATTCTCGTCTGGCTACCGAGGCGGTACGGGCCGGAGTGTCCTCATGGGTGCCGAAAAGGCTCGGTCTGCAACATCTGATGTCGGTCCTACGGGGCGCCCGTAACGGCGAGAGCTGGTTTCCGCCGCCGCTGCTCGGGGCAGTCCTCACCGATCTGGCCCGCCCACAGCCATCCCCGGCGGAGGAAAAAATCTCAACTCTCACGAGCCGTGAGCGTGAGATCCTTCAGTGCATGGTGAACGGGTTTGACCGCACCGCGATGGCGAGGCGTCTTTTCCTCTCGTCCAACACGGTGCGTACTCATATCCAGAATCTGCTCGGAAAGCTCGACGTCCATTCGGCGCAGGAGGCGGTTGCCCTGGCCGCACGTGCCGGGATCAGCGGTGACGAAGCGCCTGACGCCAGACCGTTCTCACATCTCAATCCGCATCTCTCACATTAGGCGTTAGCCGGGTCGAGGGACCGCGGGTGGTGGTCTGGCCGGTCAGTCCGCACCGCCTTCAAGGTCACCCTCGAGTTCCAGGTAGGTCTGTTGAAGCCCGTCGATGGTGGCGGCGTCGGGTTTCTCCCACAGGCCGCGGTCGGCTGCTTCCAGCAGGCGTTCGGCAATGCCGCGCAGCGCCCAGGGGTTGGCCGTTCGCATGAACTCGCGTGTGTCCGGGTCAAAGACATAGGAGGCGGCCAGCGATTCGTACATCCAGTCCTGCACGACACCAGCCGTCGCGTCGTAGCCGAACAGATAGTCGACGGTCGCCGCCAGTTCGAACGCACCTTTGTACCCGTGGCGGCGCATCGCGGCGATCCACCGCGGGTTCACCACCCGGGCGCGGAACACCCGGTGGGTCTCCTCCTGCAGGGTCCGGGTCTTCACCGCATCCGGTATGGCGCTGTCCCCCACATAGGCCGCCGGTGAGGTCCCGGTGAGTGTGCGGACCGCCGCGACCATCCCGCCGTGGTACTGGAAGTAGTCGTCGGAGTCGACGAGGTCGTGTTCGCGGGTGTCCTGGTTTTTCACCGCGACCTGGATGCGGCGGAACGCCTGTTCCATATCGGCCCGAGCCTCCCGCCCGTCGAGGTCACGGCCGTAGGCGTAGCCGCCCCACACCGCGTACACCTCGGCGAGGTCCGCGTCCGACCGCCACGCGCGTGAGTCGATGAGCGGCAGCAGGCCCGCGCCGTAGGCCCCTGGTTTCGACCCGAAGATCCGGGTGGTCGCCTTCCGCCGGTCACCGGGAGCCACCGTGTCACCCGCCATGTCTGATGTACTCGCTATGCCCGATCTGCTCGCCATGGCACGCAGGTCGGCGCGGACGTGGGCGGCGAGCGCGTTGTCGGCGTCGGCCTCGTCGTCGAGCGCCGCGACGGCGCTCACCACGTCGTCGAGCAGCGCGACGACGTGGGGGAAGGCGTCGCGGAAGAAGCCGGAGATCCGCACGACCACATCCACCCGGGGACGCCCGAGCTCACCGAGCGGTACGACCTCGAAACCGGTGACCCGCCGGGAGGCGTCGTCCCAGGTCGGCCGGCAGCCGAGCAGCGCGAGCACCTCCGCGATGTCGTCGCCCTGGGTGCGCATCGCGGACGTGCCCCACACCGTCAGGCCCACCGCGGACGGATAGCCCCCGGTGTCGGCGAGGTGACGGGCGAGCAGCGAGTCCGCGAGCGTGCGGCCGGTCTCCCAGGCCAGCCGGGACGGGATCGCCTTCGGGTCGACCGAGTAGAAGTTCCGCCCGGTCGGCAGCACGTTGACCAGCCCACGGGTGGGTGAGCCGGACGGCCCCGGTGGCACGAACCCGCCGGTCAGGGCACGCAGAACATGGATGATCTCGTCCGGGGTGCGGTCCAGCCGCGGCACCACCTCGGACGCGGCGAACACCAGCACCTTCTCGACCTCGGTGACGTTCGCGCCCACAGCCATAGCCGACTCAGGGGATCCGAGGACATCCGCGCACACCCCGGACGCGGCGGCGGGCTCCCAGCCGGCGGCGTCCATGCCGGTGACGAGCGCGCGGGCGGCCGCCTCGAAATCATCCACATCGGCGCGCGGGGCGCTGGCGCCCTCGACATGGCCCAGCGCGGCCCGTAGTCCCGGCAGCGCTCCGGCGGCACCACTCCACACCTGCGCCGCCCGCAGGATCGCGAGCACCAGGTTCACCCGCGCCGCACCCGCCGGGGCGTCTCCGAGAATGTGCAGGCCGTCGCGGATCTGGGTGTCCTTGACCTCGCACAGGTAGCCGTCGACATGCAGCAGGAAATCGTCGAAGTCCGCGTCATCCGGACGGTCAGTCAGGCCCAGATCGTGATGGAGCCGCGCGGCCTGGATCAACGTCCAGATCTGTGCCCGGACCGCGGGCAGCTTGGTCGGGTCGAGTGCGGTGAGCGTCGCATGCTCGTCGAGCAGCTGCTCCAGCCTGGCCATGTCACCGTAGGTCTCGGCGCGGGCCATCGGCGGTACCAGATGGTCAACGATCACCGCGTGTGCGCGGCGTTTCGCCTGCGTGCCCTCGCCCGGGTCGTTGACCAGGAACGGGTAGACCAGCGGCAGGTCGCCGAGGACGGCATCGGGGGCACAGCCGGCCGACAGGCCGAGCCCCTTGCCGGGCAGCCACTCCAACGTGCCGTGTTTGCCCAGGTGCACGACGGCATCCGCGCCGAACTCGGAGTCCAGCCAGCGGTAGGCGGCCAGGTAGTGATGGGACGGCGGCAGGTCGGGATCATGGTAGATCGCCACCGGGTTCTCCCCGAATCCCCGCGGGGGCTGGATCATGAGCAGGATGTTGCCGAACCGCAGCGCGGCCAGCACGATCGCGGGTTCGCGAGCTGATCGGGTGCCATCCGGGGCCGCATCGATGTACAGGGCGCCGGGTGGGTCACCCCAGTGCCGGGCCATCCCCTCCCGCAGGGCCGCCGGCAGCGCGTCGAACCAACGCTGGTAGACCGAGGCCGGTACCCGGACCGACGCGGCGGCGAGCTGTTCCTCGCTGAGCCATTCCGTGTCGTGCCCGCCAGCGGCGATCAACGTGTGGATGAGGGTGTCCCCGTCGGCGGGCACGGCACGCCCGTCCGGGCCGTGCTCCCCCAGCTCGTAGCCTGCGGCGCGCAACGCGGCCAGCAACCGGACCGCGGACGCCGGGGTGTCCAGACCGACGGCGTTACCGACCCGGGCGTGCTTCGTCGGGTACGACGACAGCACCAGCGCGACCTTCTTCTCGCTGTTCGGCAGGTGTCGCAGCCGGGCCAGGCGCGCGGCGATCCCGGCCAGGCGCGCGGCTCGCTCGGGGTCGGCCGCGTAGACCGGCACCCCGTCCGGCCCGGCTTCCTTGAACGAGAACGGCACCGCGATGATCCGGCCGTCGAACTCGGGGATCGCGACCTGCATGGCCGCGTCCATCGGCGACAGGCCCGCGTCGGCCGCCTCCCACTGCGTCCGCGAGGAGGTCAGGCACAGTCCCTGCACGACGGGCAGGTCCAGCGTGGCGAGCGCGCCGACGTCCCACGCCTCGTCATCGCCGCCCGCGGACGCTTCCGACGGCCGGGTGCCACCAGCGGCGAGCACGGTCACGACCAGCGCGTCCACCCCGGCGAGCAGGCCCAGGACACCGGCGGCCGCGCCGGCCGGGTCCGGGCCCAGCTGGCGGCTCAGGCCACGCAGGGACGGGGCAAACACCGGCCGGGCATTCACCCCGCGGGCCTCCAACGCGTCGCACAGCACGTCCACGAACGCGGTGTTGCCGGACGTGGCGTGCGCCCGGTAGAACACGACCCCGACGGTGGGACGATCCGCCTTGCTCTCCCGCAGGCCGTGTATCCCAGCCGCCGGCATCACCGCGGGCGGGGCGAAACCGAACCCGGTGAGCAACAGTGTGTCGGCGAGGAAGCGGTACAGCTCGGCAAGGTTCGCGGTGCCGCCCTCGGCCAGATATCCCAGCGCTGCCGTGACAACCCCGGCCGGTACAGTGGAGCGGCCCATCAGCTCGGCGTCGGGCACCGCTTCCCCACCGAGCACCACGGTGGGCAGGCCCGCGGTAAGCGTCGCGCCAAGACCGTCCGGCCAGGTTCGCAGGCCTCCGAGCAGCCGGACGACCACCGCCTGGGCACCGTCGAGCAGCGCGGGGATGTCCGCGGTGGCCAGGCGGGCGGGGTTGGCGACCCGCCACGGCAGCCCACTCGCGCGGGCTGCCAGCAGCTCGGTGTCCGCCGTCGACAACAAGACGATCACAGGTTCGTCACCGGCGGACATCTCAGGGCGCTCCCGGCGGGACGAAGGGACGTGCGGGCGGCGGACCGCCGTCGAGGAGCGCGCGGACGGCGGCGGTATCGAGATGGTCGGCTATCAGATCGCCGAGCGCGTCGAGCCGGCGCTGGCGGACGTCGGCGAAACAGGTGAAGGCCGGGGTGAAGGAGCGTCCGGACCGGGTGGCCGCGTCGACGAGCAACGCCCGGCGGAACGCGTCGTTCTCCAGCAGCCCGTGCCAGCTGGTGCCGGCGACCGCGCCCACGCGGGTGCCGTCCGCGGCGAACGGTTCACCGCCGTCCACGGCCGGCCGGCCGTGGCGGATCTCGTAGCCGGTGACCGCGAGCCCCTCGCTGGTCGTGCCCGCGCACCGGCTGAGTATCTTGTCCCGGGCGAAGGTGGTAGTCACCGGGAGCAGGCCGAGGCCGTCCACCTCCCCGGTACCGGACTCGACCGGGTCGTCGATGCGACGGCCGAGCATCTGGTATCCGCCGCAGATCCCGAGCACCGGCCGGCCAGCGGCCGCGCGGGCCCGCAATGCCGCGTCCAGGCCAGCGCGGCGCAGCCAGGCGAGGTCCGCCACGGTCGCGCGGGTCCCAGGAATGATCACGAGATCGGCGTCGATCAGGTCCGCGGGCCGGGACACGAAGGCTACGGCCACGCCGGGCTCGGCCCGCAGCGCGTCGATGTCGGTGATGTTGGACAGCCGCGGCAGCCGGATCACCGCCACCCGCAGGAGTTCCTCGATCGCTGATGGTCCGGCCGGTGGGAGTCCTTCAGGGTAGGAGGCAAGATCGAGGGAGTCCTCGACATCCAGCCACAGGCCGGAGCGCCACGGCAGCACACCGTGCACGGCGCGCCCGGTGAGCTGTTCGAGCTGGCGCAGACCGGGATCGAGCAGCCGGGGGTCACCACGGAACTTGTTGATGATCCATCCGGCGATCAGTGCCTGGTCGGCCGCGTCGAGCAGCGCCAGGGTGCCGAACAGCGCGGCGAACACCCCGCCCCGGTCGATGTCGCCGACGACGAGCACCGGCAGGTCCGCGGCCCGGGCCAGCCCCATGTTCGCGATGTCGGTGTCCCGCAGGTTGATCTCCGCGGGTGAGCCCGCTCCCTCGCAGATCACCGCGTCGAACCGGCCGCGCAGGTCGGCCAGACAGTCCGCGACAACGGTGGCCAGGTGCGCCTTGTGCGGACGGTAGCCCAGGGCGTCCACCTCGGCGACGGGACGGCCCAGCACGATGAGCTGGCTGTGCCGGTCGCCGCCCGGTTTGAGCAGTACCGGGTTCATCGCCGCCTCCGGCTCGGCCCCGGCGGCGGCGGCCTGCATCGCCTGGGCACGACCGATCTCGGCGCCGTCCGCCGTGACGACGGAGTTCAGTGCCATGTTCTGGGCCTTGAACGGCGCGACCCGCACCCCTTCCCTGGCCAGCCATCGGCACAGCCCAGCGGTGACGACGCTCTTGCCCGCGTCCGATCCCGTTCCGGCGATCAGCAACGCGCCGCCGCTCACCGCCCGTTCCGCCGCCGCGCCCGGCTGGACGTCCACGCTGACCAGGCTGCTGACCACGTTGCCGAGCGGGCCGCCGAGGCGGCCGCGGCGACACCCGCTGACAGTGCCAGCGCGCTGGCGCTGACCGCGGCGGACAGGACCGCGGCCCGTTCCAGATCGGCAGGCTGGGCGGCCCGGCCGTATCCCATGACCGGCCGGTGTTCGACCCCGTGGTGGTAACGCAACGTCCCGCCCAGGCGCAGCCCGAGCGCGCCGGCGAACGCGGCCTCCACCTGACCGGCGTTCGGGCTCGGATGGCTTGCGCCGTCGCGGCGCATCACCCAGTAGGCGTCGACGGGTGAGCCGCCGACGACCGGCGCACACGCGCATGCCAGCAGGCCGGCGACCCGGGACGGCAGAAGGTTCGCGAGATCGTCCAAACGGGCCGACGCCCAGCCGAAGCGGGCGTGCCGGCTGCTGCGGTAGCCGACCATGGCGTCCAAAGTGTTGATCGCCCGGTAGCCGAGCAGGCCCGGTACGCCGCCAAGGGCTCCCCACAGCAGTGGCCCGACCACCGCGTCCGAGGTGTTCTCCGCCAGCGACTCGACGCCGGCCCGGGAAAGCCCACCGGTGTCGAGCACAGCGGGATCCCGGCCGCACAGCGCCGGCAGGCGGTCCCGGGCCGCGGCCACATCACCGTGGGCGAGGTCGCTGCCAAGCCGGCGGCCATGGCGGCGCAGGGACGTGCCGCCGAGGACTGTCCACGTCGCCGCCGCGGTCAGGGCCAACGAGGTTGCCCGCTGATAGCCCAACCGGCTGCCGGCCCGGTCCATACCGGTCCGCGCCAACGCACCGAGCGCGACCGTGCCACCGGCGAGCATGGATGTGTAGGCCAGACCGGCGGCGCGGTTGTCGTGGTAGAGCAGCCGTTCGGCATGGTCGGCAACAGTGCCGAAAGCGGCTACCGGGTGCATCCGCGCCGGGTCGGCGAGGATGACGTCGAGCGCTGCGCCGGCCAGCAGACCGGCGGCGCGGACCCATCCGGACATGTGTACCCCCGCGACGTGTGGCTGGAGATCGGCTCTTCACCACCGCCAGCTCGGCGGTGTGGTCGGGCGTTCAGCGCCGCAAGCGGGGCTGCCGCGACGATTCCGTACGGGTGAGGTCATGCCGGGATCCGGCCGAGATTCGGGAACAGACGGCGTCAGGGGGCACTCCCACCGGTTTCCTCCGTGTCCATCGGCTGGGGCCCGGTGCATCGGCTGGGCCTGTTGAGCAGAACAGATCCCCCGGCTTCCGGTCAAGTGCACCAACCGGTCACCCGTGCCCTTCATCGGCAGACGGCCGCGTCTGGGGCCGGCCAGCAGGCAGGCCGGTGCGGCGCGCCGGAGTCAGCCGGTGAACGGGTTCAGCACGCGCACGCCGGTGCGCTCGAAGTCCCTGATGTTACGGGTGACCAGAGTCCAGCCGTGCAGTCTGGCGGTGGCCGCGATGAGCGCGTCGATCGTGGGAACGGGCTGGGTTCTGCTCTGCCCACCCCATCCCCTGGCGATCTGGGTGGTTACCGGGATGATACGCCTGTCGAACTCCTGAACGATGTTGTCCAGCCAGCTCCTGAAAGCGGCTGCCTGTCGGTGGTCGCCTCGTTGGGACAGCCCGGTGACGCCCCGCTCGATTTCTCCGATCGTCAGGGCGGACACATACAGGCGGTCCGGTGGTATGGCGGAGATCCATTCCGTGACGCCAGGGTCCTGCCTGCGCTTCCTGGTCTCGGACAGCACATTGGTGTCCAGCAGATAGCTCATTCACCGATGCCCAGATCGATGTCCCGGGGAAAGTCCTTCTTACGCGCGGTCTCGATGTCAGCCATGACGCAGACGACGTCGTCATCGAAGTACGGAGGCCCGAGCAGGAGCTCGGTGAGATTCCTGGCCGGAGTGGTCAGCCTTCGGTATTCAGCGATATCGATGACGACCGCGACCTCCTCGCCATGCCGGGTGATGGTTTGCGGACCGTCGTCCCGCACGGCGCGGAGCACCTCGCTGAAGCGTTGCTTTGCTTCCTGGACCTGCCAGCCCATCAGAACCTCCGACGTCAGTAGACTCTGGTCTGTCTAGACAGACCAGAGTCTACTCTGGTGACGGAGGCGGGAAGCGACCGGCGTCTTCCGGTCATAGCATCATGGAGTAGGCGACAACCCCGCGCCGGACGGCGTCGAGCGCGGCGTGGGCCGTGCGGCGGGCCCGCGAGCCATCCGGCGCGACCTGGGCGATCTGGTCGAGCAGGTCGATGAGCTGGCGCATCCAGCGAACGAAGTCCCCGGCGGTGACCTCCAGCCCGGAGTCGGTGAGGACCTTCGCCAAGGACAGCCCGGAGGCCCACCCGAACGCCGCCCAGACGAAGCCCGGCTCAGGCGGGCGCAGGAAGTCAAGCTGCTGGTCAGCCTCAACCGCACGCAGCCGGTCGGCGAGGCGGGCCGTTGCGGCCAGCGCCTCCCGCAACGCCGGGTCGCCGGGGATCTTCGGGGTGGCGGTGTCCTCACCGCGAGGCTCGTAGACCAGCGTTGAGACAGCCGCGGCCAGCGCCGCGGGCGAGAGCTCGTCCCATACGCCGGCACGGAGGCATTCCACGACCAGCAGATCCTGATCGGTGTACATACGCCCGAGGACACGGCCGGAGGCGGTGACGGCGTCACCGCGCAGATAGTCCAGGGTTTCCAGCGAGGCGCATACCCTGTCAAAGACCTTCGCGACGGTGTTCGTGCGGCCGGCGATCCGCCGCCGCAGCGTATCGGTGTCCCGCCGGAGCTTCGCATGGCGTTCGATCACACGCAGATGCGCCTCCCGGTCCGGGCAGCCGTGCACCGGATGGGCCCGTAGCGCACGGCGCAGCCGGGCGAGGTCCGCGTCGTCGGCCGCGCTCGCCCGCGCGCGGGCCCGGCGTCCGGCTTCAGCGGGAATCTCGATGGCGCGTAGGGACGAGGCGAGATCACGACGGGACTGCGGGGAACGCGGGTTGAACGTCTTCGGGACCCGCACCCGCCCCAGCGCCTCCACCGCGCAGGGAAAGTCGAGCAGCGACAGCCTGCGGACCTGCCGGTCGACGGTGAGGACAACCGGCCGGGGATCGGCGCCGTTGACCCCCGGGTCGAGCACGACCGCCAGCCCGCCGCGCCGGCCCGCCGGGATACGCACGACATCGCCGGCCCGTAGCCGGCTCAGTGACTCGACCGCCTCGGCCCGTCGGCGGGCGCTGCCCTCGCGTGACAGCGCCGCCTCCCGCGCTTTGATCGCCTCCCGCAGCGCCGCGTACTGCTCCACTGACCCCTGCGTGCACGCCATGCTGGCAGCCAGCTCCGCCAGCGCGCCATCGTTGCGGCGGACCTGCCGGGCCAGGCCGACGACCGCGCGGTCGGCCTGGAACTGGGCGAAGGAGGATTCAAGAACACCGCGGGCCTCGGTCCGCCCGAGCCGACCGACGAGATTGACCGCCATGTTGTAGGACGGGCGGAACGACGACCGCAGCGGATACGTACGGGTTGACGCCAGCCCCGCGAGCGCGACCGGGTCGAAGCCAGGCTGCCACAGCACGACCGCATGGCCCTCGACGTCGATACCCCGCCGCCCTGCCCGCCCGGTGAGCTGGGTGTACTCCCCAGGGGTGATGTCGGCACGGCTTTCGCCGTTGAACTTGCTGAGGCGTTCCAGGACGACCGTGCGCGCCGGCATGTTGATACCCAGCGCGAGGGTCTCCGTGGCGAACACGGCACGCACCAGACCACGGACGAACAGTTCCTCGACGACTTCCTTGAAAGTGGGCAGCATCCCGGCGTGGTGTGCGGCGATCCCGCGTTCCAGACCGTCCAGCCACTCCCAGTAGCCGAGTATGCGGAGATCATCCGAAGGGATGCTGGCTGTGCGTGCTTGCACATGCTGGCGGATGTTGTTCCGTTCATCCAGCGTCGTCAGCTGGAGACCGGCGCGCACACAGGCGGCGACCGCGGCATCACAGCCGGCCCGGCTGAACACGAAGGTTATCGCTGGCAGCAGCCCGGACCGGTCCAGGTGCTTGATGACCTCCGGCCGGCTCGGTACCCAGGCCCGGCGGCGCGGCGGCGGACCCGCGCTGCCACGGCCAGAGCCGCCGCCGGGCCGGGCGCGCGGCGTCTCGGGACGCCGGTTCTCCTCCCGGGCGAGTCTCAGCAGGCTCGGGTTGATCCGCCAAGGCGCGGCCGGTTCCGCCGACGGCCCGGTCACCGCGTCGGCCCGCGCTCGCAGGATGTCGTCCACGGACAGCGGACCACCGTTGACGAACAGGTCGTGCATCTCCCGGTCGGCCAGGACGTGCTGCCACAGCGGTACCGGACGGTGCTCACTGACCACGACACGGGTGTGCCCGCGCACGGTCACCAGCCAGTCGGCGAACTCCTCCGCGTTGCTTACCGTCGCGGACAGCGACACCAGACGAACACGCTGGGGAAGATGAATGATCACTTCTTCCCACACGGCCCCCCGCTGGCGGTCGGCGAGATAGTGGACCTCGTCCATGACGACGAAGGCGAGACGATCGAGGCCGGCCGGCTCCGCGTAGAGCATGTTCCGGAGGACCTCGGTGGTCATGACGACCACCGGCGCATCCGGGTTACGGGAGGTGTCGCCGGTCAGGAGGCCGACCGAGCCGCTTCCGTGACGGGCGACGAAGTCGGTGTACTTCTGGTTCGACAATGCTTTGATCGGCGTGGTGTAGAAGCAACGCTGGCCTCGCGTGAGCGCGAGGTGAGCCGCGAACTCACCGACGATCGTCTTGCCGGCACCGGTAGGAGCGGCAACCAGGACGCCTTCACCCGCTTCGAGTGCGTCGCAGGCCGCACGCTGAAAAGAATCGAGGCCGAATGGATACCTGCCCGCGAAATCGGCCAGTGCGCTGGGGGAGGTCTCAGGCAAGGCCTCGGGGCCTGGGGAGCCCGCGGGCGCGGTGGACACCTCGTCAGCGTACGGGACCGCTGGCGCGACGTTGCTAGTGCAGCGCCTC
>NZ_CAKJTM010000033.1:0-49846 GCF_917627345.1 Protofrankia sp. CiP3
CGCCGGCGGCGTCCGGACCGCAGCCGCGGGCACGGCCGCGCCCGCGGCGGGCCGGACGCGGGTCGCGCGCAAGGAACTCAACCGGCTGGAGCGCGCGCTGGAGCGGCTGGGACGGCAGGAGACCGCCCTGCACGCGGCGCTTGCGGAGGCGGCTGCCGACCATGAGCGTCTACTCGCACTCGACGCCGACCTGCGCGCGGTAGTCGCGGAAAAGGCTCGGACCGAGGATGCCTGGCTCGCTCTCGCGACCGACCTCGAGGATGCCTGACCCGTTTCATCCGGATAGCGCCCTTCAGCGCGCGTTTCGCGCAGCAACGAGGTACGCGTCAACCAGGTAAGCGCGCCCGGCAACAGGGATTCGGTTTGGCCGGCGACGCGGCCGGGGCGCGCGTCTGAACGCGCCCCGCCGGAATGACGCTTCCGAACACGCTCAGGACGTTGGCTGGACTTCTTTTGCCCGGATGCGTTCGGGATCCGGCCAACGGACATCATGGACGATTCGCAGCGTTTCCAACAGCTTGATCAGATAGGCGCTGGTGTCCAGTTGCCAGGGCTTGACCCCGTGGCGGGCCAGGGTTGGTTCGGCATGATGCAGGTTGTGCCAGGACTCGCCCATCGAAAGGAAGGCGAGCGGCCAGACATTTCCGGAACGGTCCCGCGATTTGTACGGGTGCTTGCCGACGACATGACAGATGCTGTTGGTCGACCATGTCACGTGGTGCAGCAGGGCCACCCGGACCAGGCTCGCCCAGAAGAACGCCTGCAGCGCGCCTTCGAACGAGCCGCGCCACAGCCCGCCGATGAGCGCGGGCGCGGCGAGGCTCACCGCGGCGCAGACCGCGAACATCCGGCTGACCCGGACCATGTCAGCGTCGTCGAGCAGGTCCGGGGCGTATCGGCGCTGGTCGGTCTGTTCGACGTCGAACAGCCAGCCGATGTGAGCGTGCCACAGGCCCCTGGCCACCGCCCAGGTGCCGGTGCCATAACGCCACGGTGAGTGCGGGTCACCGTCCTTGTCGCTGAAGGCGTGGTGGCGCCGGTGGTCGGCGACCCAGCGGATCACCGGTCCCTCGATCGCCATGTTGCCGGCGATGGCGAGCGCGACACGTACGGGCCTGGAGGTCTTGAAGCCGCGGTGTGTGAAGTAGCGGTGGAAACCAATGGTCACGCCATGGCCAGTGATCATATACATGGTCGCGGCCAGGAGCACGTCCTGCCAGCTGATCCACCGATTCCACAGCAGGGGTACCGCCGCGGCCAGCGCCGTCAGGGGAAGCACGATGATCGTGGCCAGCGTGATCTGTTCACCGCGGGCCTTGAGCGATGAACGCGGCGCGACGGTGTGGCGAGGCGGGGCGGTTACACCAGGTGCCGCGCGGGCTGTGACGCCCGTCGCGTTCACTGTGTCTGTAGTGGTCATGAGACAATCCCGCCCATCGGTCGTGTTCGTCGCCACGACGGCTTCCGTTGGGTCACGGTAGCTTGTTGCGGCAGTGTGTGGTGCTCGCCACGGGGAACATCCATGCGAACAATCCGTGCGGCCGGGCTGACCGTCATGAGCCGGACACCCGTCGGCGTGATTGTGCGATCTTTGGCGGATTGGGTTCGTGCTGGTATACTGCGATCGATTTTCCTCGATCCGCCGTGGTGTAATCGGCAGCACAGGAGATTTTGGTTCTTCTAGTCCACGTTCGAGTCGTGGCGGCGGAGCGAGAGGTTCGACCGATGGCTACCGGCGTGACGTGCGGTCGGTTTATCCTCGTTGGGTTGCTTGTCGTCGCCCGAATTGTTCTTCCTGCCCATGATGGCGGCCGGTAAACCGTATCCGGTAAGCCGTGACCCGGTAAGCTCACCGTACACTGACGTTGATGTCCGCGATCACGGGAGCTCGTGTGAGCCAACCACGTCCGGCGGCAGTTGTCGTCCTCGCGGCAGGCGAGGGTAAACGGATGCGTTCCACCATCCCCAAAGTGTTGCAGCGTATTGCGGGTCGATCCCTGCTTGAGCACGTCCTCGCCGCGGTGGCTCCGCTCGACGCGCGGCGGCAGCTCGTGGTGGTCGGGCACGCGCGGGAGCAGGTGATCACGGCGATCGCCGGACGAGCCCCGGCCGTGTCGCCGGTCGTGCAGGACGACCAGCGTGGCACCGGGCACGCGGTCCGGGCCGCGCTGCGGGCGGCGGCGGGTATCCGGCCGGATGAGCTGGTGGTCGTGCTCCCCGGGGACACCCCGCTGTTGACCGGCGCGACGATGGTGGCGCTGCTGGCCGAGCATGTCCGCGCGGCCGCGTCGGCAACCGTGCTGACCGCCGAGCTTTCCGATCCGACCGGCTACGGCCGGGTGATTCGTGGACCGTCGGGTGACGTCCGGGCGATTGTCGAGCAGTCGGACGCGGACCCCGCCACCGCGGCCATCCGCGAGATCAATACCGGGGTGTACGTGTTCACGGCGGGTCCGTTGGTCGAGGCGCTGACAGCCCTGACAACTGACAATGGGCAGGGCGAAGAATATCTGACCGACGTGATCGGGGTGCTTTTCGCACGCCGGCAGGCCGTGGCCGCCTGTCCGCTCGACGATCCGGGCGAGGCGTTCGGAGTGAACGACCGGGTCCAGCTCGCCGCGGCCGGCATCACCATGCGGGACAGAATCGTCACCGCGGCGATGCGGGCGGGCACCACGGTGGTGGATCCGTCCACCACCTGGATCGACGTCGATGTCGTCCTTGAGGCGGACACGACGCTGCTGCCGAACACGTTCCTGCACGGCAGCACCCGGGTGGCCGCCGCGGCCGTGGTCGGTCCGGACTGCACCCTGACCGACACGGTGGTCGGGGCTGGGGCCACCGTCAGCCGTACCACCGCGGCCGATTCAGTGATCGGGCCGGATTGCGTTGTCGGTCCGTACACGCACCTGCGCCCGGGGACGCACATCGGGCGCGGGGTCAAGCTGGGTGCCTTTGTGGAGACCAAGTCAGCCCAGGTCGCTGACGGTGCGAAAGTGCCCCATCTGGCTTACGTCGGCGACGCGGTGATCGGCGAACGTAGCAATATCGGGTGTGGGACGATCTTCGCTAACTACGATGGCATTGCCAAGCACCGTACGGTGATCGGCATGGATGTCAAGATCGGTAGCGACACCGTGCTGGTCGCGCCGGTGCGGGTGGGAGACGGTGCGTACACGGGTGCCGGTTCGATTATCACCGAGGATGTGCGGCCGGGAGCGCTGGCCGTTCGGGAGGGCCGGCAGCGCACGATCGAGGGATGGGTGCAACGGCGCCGGCCGGGAACCGCGGCGGCTCGGGCCGCAACGGACGATGCGGCTGGTGAACCCGGCCGGACGGCCACCTCCGCCACCATTGCTGGCATGACCGGCGGCGGGGGCCGACCGTAGATACCTACCGGGTGCCGATGGGAACCGAGCGTAATCGAATGGACCAGGTTGGAGAATCCTGATGGGCTACCAGACCGAGAACCGGCGCAACCTGATGCTTTTCGGTGGTCGGGCACATCCTGAACTGGTGGCCGAGGTGGCCAGCGCGCTTGACGTCGTGCCGGTGCCCACCAGCGCCTATGAGTTCTCCAACGGAGAGATCTTCGTAAGGTTCGAGGAGTCGGTTCGCGGGTGTGACGCCTTCGTGCTGCAGTGTCACTCCGCGCCGGTGAACACCTGGCTGATGGAGCAGCTCATCATGGTGGACGCGCTCAAGCGCGCAAACGCCAAACGCATCACCGTGGTGGCCCCCTTCTACCCCTACGCCCGGCAGGACAAGAAGCACCGCGGCCGGGAGCCGATCTCGGCCCGGCTGATCGCGGACCTGTTCAAGACCGCCGGTGCGCACCGGCTGATGTCGGTCGATCTACACACCGCCCAGATCCAGGGGTTCTTCGACGGGCCGGTTGACCATCTCTTCGCGTTGCCGTTGCTCACCGACTACATCGAGAGCAAGCTCGACACCTCCGCTGTAACGGTGGTGGCCCCGGACGCCGGCCGCGTCCGCGTTGCCGAGCGCTGGACCGACCGGCTCGGCTGCCCGCTCGCCATCATCCACAAACGACGCGACCCGGATGTACCGAACCAGGTCAAGATGTTCGACGTGGTCGGAGAGGTCAGGGGCCGGACCTGTGTCGTCGTCGACGACATGATCGATACTGCGGGCACCATCACCAAGGCTGCCGAGGCGCTGAGCGAGAACGGCGCAACCGAGGTGATCGCCGCGGCGACCCACGGCGTGCTTTCCGGTCCCGCCGTCGACCGCCTGAAGAACTCCGACATCAGTGAGGTCGTGCTCACCAACACGTTGCCGCTACGCAGCGAGGCCCGCATTGACAAGATCACAGAATTGTCGATCGCGCCGCTGTTGGCCGCTGCGATCAGGGCCGTTTTTGAGGACGGATCGGTGACTGAGCTCTTCGGCGGGGACGCATGACCGCCGGATCAGCTGTGTATCCGCCTGTCTGACCGCGAGTGTCCGTGTTGATTGTTCCGGCGCTGCCCCGGCAGCCCGCGCGGACACGAGCGGCGCGGGACGCATCGGGCCCGGTGACCGTGCGATGAGTGGTTTGCCCGTTCTGTCCGGCGCCTTCATCGGTGCTCTGCTCATGGCGGCGACAGCCACATGGATCGTGCTGTTCCGTATCCACCGGAAGCTGTCGCGAGCGCCCAGGGCGGTGGTCTGTCTCATGGCCGTGCTGCTCACGATCACGGTGGCGGCTGACGCGGTCAACGCCTACTTCAGCTACCTCCCCCGGCTCGGGGATGTGATCGGAGCGGCCACGGAGGGGGGCTCCGACCCACATCTGAGGACCACGGACCTGCGCCCTTCGACGACGTCAGCCACCGTGCGTTCGCATCCGCACGGAGCGGTTCTGGCCCTCCCAGTCCCCGACAGGGGCAGCGGATTCGGGGCGACGACCGCACTCGTCTATCTTCCACCGCAGTACTTCGACCGGTCACAACGGCGCTTTCCGGTGCTTTACCTCATCCACGGGTCACCTGGGATTCCAGCTGACTGGTTGCGGGGTGGGCAGGCGGCCGATGCCGGTGACCGGGTCGCGGTCACCGGCCATCCGGTGATCATAGTGATGCCGCGCATGAGCCACGGCTGGCTTGACGACCCCGAGTGCGTTGACGGCATCGGTGAGCGCGTCGAGACCCACCTGCTGCGTGATGTCGTACCGGCGGTCGAGGCGACGCTGAGGATCGAGCCCGGATGGACCAACCGGGGCATCGCCGGGATGTCCGCCGGCGGTTACTGCGCGCTTAATCTTGGGCTGCGGAACAGGTTCATGTTCGGATCGATCATAGACATGTCCGGGCTGACCCGCCCGACCCACACCGGCGGCCTGAGGCCGTTGTTCGGCGCTGGTCCACAGGCGCCGGCCGCCGCGCTGGCGAACAGCCCGGATCTCTACATCGATGGCCTCGGTCCGGGCCCGCGGCCGCAGGTCTGGCTTGACGTGGGACGTCATGACCGCAAGGTCGCGGGCGCCATGAGGCACATGCACGATCTTCTCGACGCGAACGGCTACCTGGTGCAGCTGCATGTGCGGCCGGGAGTACACACGTTCACCGTCTGGCGGCCGGCGTTGCGGGACGCGCTTTCCTGGTTCGCGGCTGACGTCGCGCGGGTGTCCGCCGCGTAGCGACCCGCAGGCAGGGGATCCGCGCTGGGCAGGAGGCCGGCACCGCGCGCCGCCGGTCCCGGGCACTGGACCGGTGGTCGGCGGTCGGTGGTTAGTGGTCAGTGCGGACCGTGCTGTTGCCGACGCTGGTAGCGGGCTCGGCGCCGCGCAGGAAGCGGCCCGGGTTGCCGACCCAGACCTCGGCCGCGGGCACATCGGCGAGTACGACCGTGCCCATGCCGACCGTTGACCACGGGCCGACCGAGAGGTTCTCCCGGACCAGTGCGCCCGCGCCGACGTAGGCGCCCGCACCCACACGCACCCCGCCGGCCAGCGAGACCGACGCGCAGATCGTCGCGAAGTCCTCCACGACGTCGTCATGGGTGAGCACCGAGTTCGGCATGACCGCCACGTGGTTACCAATAGTGACAGCAGTGGTCATGGCGATGCCACCCAGCAGGATCGATCCGTGACCAACCGTGCAGGACGGCGGTACATGAACCCCAGGATGGACGACGGTGGCGAAGCGCTCCGCGCCGATGCCACCCGCGGCCAGCCGGGCGGCGAGCCGCGCTCGTACCGCGCCGGAACCGGGGCAGAGCACCACCACCGCGTCCGGCATGCTGGCGATGACCTCGGTGCCACCGAGCACGGGCAGACCGTCCAGCACACAGCCCCAGCGGGCCGGGTTGTCGTCGGTGAAGCCGAGCAGCCGATGGCTGTCCGCGGCGTACACGGCCTGCGCCGTCTCACGGGCGAGCCCGCCCGCACCGACCAACAGCAGCGGCTGACGTGCGCGATCTGTCACGGGACCTGTTATAACTCGTACCGATGAGGGGCTGACCCACCGGAGGGCGGGTCAGCCCCGCCGCGTCCCGTCCGGTACTGTGAAGGACCGCGCTGTTCCGGCAGGCGCTTCCCGCTTGTTTCGCGCCGCGCCGTTGTTCCCCAGGCTGTAGGAGGATGAGTACCGCCATGTCCGAGGTCCGCATTGCCGCGGAGCCGCGTACCGAGTTCGGCAAGGGCGGGGCTCGTCGTACCCGCAAGGCCGGCAAGGTCCCGGCCGTTCTGTACGGTCACGGTCAACCGCCCCGCCATATCTCGCTGCAGGCCCACGAGCTCCTGCACGCGTTCAAAACCGATGCCGGCACGAACGTGCTGCTCCGGCTGGAGCTGTCCGACGGGACTCAGCTCGCTCTTCCCAAGGACGTCCAGCGGCATCCGATCAGAGGTAGTTTCGAACACGTCGACCTGGTCATCATCCGTACCGGCGAGCGGGTCACTGTGGAGATCCCGGTCGTACTGGTCGGTGACGCCCACAGCGACACTCTCGTCGACCAGCAGCTGACCACCGTCTCGGTGCGGGCCGACGCGACTGACATCCCTGGGTCGATCGAGGTCGACATTGCCGGCCTCGAGCCCGGCGCGAACATCAATGCTGGTCAGCTCGTCCTGCCCGCGGGTTCCATCCTGGACACCGACGCGGGGCAGGTCGTCGTCCAGGGGCTGGCGAAGCTGACGGTCGCCCAGATGGACGCCGAACTCGCCGGGGCCGAGCAGGCAGCCGGCGGCGCGACAGCCGCCGCGGCGGGCGAGAAGACCGACGCTTCGGCCTGATGAGCCCGCTGGCGGTGTCATGACCGGCTTGGGAGCCGATGGCGTGGCTGCCGGGCCATGGCTGGTCGTCGGGCTGGGCAATCCCGGTCCGACGTACGCCGGTAACCGGCACAACATCGGCTTCATGGTCCTCGATCTGCTTGCCGAGCGGGTCGGGGACCGTTTTCGGACCCATCGGGCACGCGCCGACGTCGTGCAGACGCGGCTTGCCGGCGCCCAGGCGGTGCTTGCCAAGCCACATTCCTTCATGAACGCCTCGGGCGGCCCGGTCGCGGCTCTGCGTACCTTTTTCAAGGTTGATGCAGGACGAGTTCTGGTCGTGCACGACGAGCTGGATATCCCTTTCGGAGCTGTCCGGCTCAAGCTCGGCGGCGGCGACAACGGTCATAATGGTCTACGATCCGTTACGGCTTCGCTGGGCTCGCGTGACTACCTGCGAGTTCGGCTCGGTATTGGGCGTCCACCCGGTCGGATGGACCCCGCCGACTTCGTCCTGCGGGACTTTTCCTCGGTTGAACGCAAGGAACTCGCCTTCGTGGTGGACACCGCGGCGGACGCGGTCGAACAGGTCGTCGCCGAAGGGCTGGCCGCGGCCCAGAATCGTTTTCACGCACTGACCCGGTAGCGGCCCGGCCCGCTGGCCGGCTGGCCCGGTAGTGACCCGGTCGATGCGCCGCTCCGGTCAGCCCGAGATCCCGGTCTGGACGAAAGCGGGCGACCACGCCTGCGCCACCAGCACCCGAGGGGCACCGGAGCCATCAGCGGCCACTCCCCACACATCGTTGATCACGCTGTCCTGGTCCGAGGTTCTCGGCAGGCCGTAGGCAACGGTGTTCTGGTCGAACCAGGCAGCCTGGTCATCGACACTACGGGTTTCGGCGAGCGGCGTCTCGCGCATCGTCGCGAGGTCCAGCACGGTCAGCCGCCACTGCACCAGGCTTCCCTGGGCGCGTTTCTTGAAGGCGATCCGGGTTCCGTCCGGTGACAGGGATGGGCACTCGACGTTGGTCGTCAGGGCGCGCAGCGTCCGCGTCCTGATGCTGCCGACCACAAGATAGGTCTGGCCACCGGTGGACAGCGTCGCGTACAGGCGGTCATCGTCATGATCGAAGGTCACTCCCCAGAAGTTGGCGTCGGTGGGGTGGATCTCCTTGCCATCCCTGGTGACGGTGAACGACTCGAGATTGCCGATCTCCCGGCCGGCGGAGACGTCGTAGAGCGTCGTAGCGGTCGAGAAACCCGCGCTTGCGTAGGAATGGCCCGAGACGAACGTGGTTACCGCGGCCAGCCGGCCGTCCGGGGACAGGCGGGCCCGGCTCGGAATGCCCACGATGTTGAAGCCGTGCCGCACCTGCATGTCCGGAGAGAACGTGAACGCCTTGTAACTGGTGTAGATGCCCGGGCTCGCCGCCAGGCACAGCCCGACCGTCGCCACCATGTCGACACGGTCGCACTGCAGGTTCGTGACGACGCGCGGAGCGTTCAGGTCGTTGAGTTTCGCGACGGACACCTCGCCGTAGCTAGGCCCCCGTTCGCTGCTGCGGAAAACGACCACCGGGGTGCGCAGCAGCGAGGTCAGGTCGATCGGACGCGGGCTTGCGGCCTGGGCCGCTACCGGGGACGAGCGGCGGGAGAGGCTGATTCCATAACCGATAGTGAGCGCGACGGCACACAGTACGACCACCGCGAATGCTGTGCGCCGACGCCAGCGGTTCGAGCGCGGCACGGCCGATCTGGCTGATGATCTGGTGCTGGCGGTCACATCGTCCTCCGCAGAGCTGACCATGCGATGGCAAGGGCGACGGCAAGGAGAACAGCAGCCGCGGTCAACGCGGTTTCCACACCGGCGGCCGTCCACAGCGCGCCGAAGGCGGCCGAGGCCGCCAGCTGACCGAGTGACACGCCGCTCTGCACCAGTGCCAGGCCGGTGGTTCGAGCTCCGGCGGGTAGCGCGGCGCTGGTGAGTGCTGACAGGACGCCGTCGGTGGCAGCGTAGTACAGGCCCAGGAAACCCAGACAGCACAGTAGCGCGGTCATCCCCCGCAGCGGCGACAGCAGCGTCACGTAGACACCCAGCAGAGCTCCGAAGCCGCCGAGAAACACCCGGGCCCGCCCGATCCGGTCCGCCAGCCGTCCGAGCGGAACCGAGGTGAGCAGGTACATACCAGATGTTCCGGCCGCGAGCAGGGGGAACATCGTCGGCGTGATCTCGAGAGTTTGCTGCATGCGCAGGTAGATGAACGCGTCGCCGATGGTTGCCAGCGCCAGCACGCAGCCGGCCACCAGAATCCGGCGCAGCCGCCGGTCGGTCACGGCGAGCATCATATCTCGCAGTGACATTTTCATTGCTGGTTGCGCCGGAATATCGGAAGGGGCCGCAGTGCCAGCGGGGGCCGACGGGCCGGGCCGCCCATCAGCGCCCGAAGGTTTTATGATCGTGATCCCCGCCGCGCTGCCGGGCTGTGCGGCGGCTTCGGGAGCCGGGTGGCGATCGACGAAGAACACCAGGACAGCCAGGCCCACCACACCGGCACACGCGCTGACCGCGAAGACGAGGCGGTAACTGCCGGGAACGGTCGACAGGACCGCGAACGCCGCCACCGGGCCGAGCATCGCGCCGAAGGTGTCCATGGCCCGGTGCACCCCGAAGGCGACTCCGAGACCGTTCTCGGTGGCGGCCAGCGAGAGCAGCGCGTCCCGAGGTGCGGTCCGGATGCCCTTACCTACCCGGTCGGTCACGATCGAACCCGAGACGACCGCCGCTGAGCCCCCGGGTACGAGCAGAGCGAGCCTGGAGAGCACCGACAGCGCGTAACCCGCCGCGGCCACGTCACGGTGCCGTCCGAGGCGGTCCGAGGCTACGCCTCCCGCCAGCCGGACCAGCGCGGTCACACCTTGGTACAGGCCGTTGACGACGCCGACCTGGAGCGGGCTGAAGCCGAGGGAGAGGACGAGGTACAGCGGCAGCACCGCGGTGACCATCTCGGTGGACAGATCGGTGAGCATGCTGGTGAGGCCGAGCATGAGTACGACCGGGGCGACGGCCAGGCCCGCGGGGCGTCGGGCCGGCCGCGGCTGATCGGATGCGGCGTCCGGCGGGTGGGGCGGTGGACCGTCACGCAGTGTCGAGTACATGGGCACTTTTCCCTTTGGGCAGGTTAAGAATCAACTGTCAATATTTAATACGACTTTTTGTCAAAATTTTTCCTAAATTTATGATTCGCTGTTGACCGGCGATCGGGCTGTGTGTCGTTAAGGGGACAATTTTCTGGTCATCGCCACAACATGCGGACTGAGACTAGATATGCAACGCCATATAGGGTAATTTCTGCTGGTCGGGCTCCGGTAGGGGGGTAGTCCGACGTCCAGGAGGGGGCTGCTTCGCCGGGGGCCGGCGCGGTGCCGCGGTACTGCCGTGGCAGGCGGGCCACCGCTGGGGAGGCTGGGGGGGTCGAGCATGTCATGTCGATATATCACCAATTTTCGGACTCCGTCCATCCTGGGGGCTTTGCGTGACCAAATGACGTTCTTCCGGGGGCGTCTCCGCAGGTAGGAGTCCTGCAGGTGAGAATTTCAAACAGCGGAAAAATGCTGTCCTCGTCGCTGGCCGCAAGCAAAACGAGGGCGCATTCGCGCCTCGTCTCGCCGCTCGCTTCACGATGGATTGTCCTGTCGGTAACGGTCGGGATTCTGATAGCCCTTTCCGTACCGCTTGCCTCTCGTGCGCGCGCGGCCGACCCATGTGGCCCGCCAGTCGTCAACCCGATCGCCTGTGAGAACACCAAGACCGGTTCGCCGCAGTCCGAATGGGACCTCGCCGGCACCGGCGGCGACACCATCCAGGGATTCAGCACCGATATCAGTGTCAATGCCGGCGGCACGGTGCACTTTAAGATCAAGACCAGTGCCAGCGCCTATCGGCTCGATATCTATCGGCTCGGCTGGTACGGCGGTGACGGAGCCAGGAAGATGGCCACCGTCAACCACTCCGGCGTGCAGAGCCAGCCTGCCTGCCTCTTCTACACCGCCACCAACCTCACCGACTGCGGCAACTGGGCGGAGTCCGCGACCTGGGCGGTGCCGAGCAGCGCGGTCTCCGGCGTCTACGTGGCCAAGCTGGTCCGTACCGACACGGGCGCGGACAACCACATCGTCTTCGTCGTGCGCAACGACGCGAGCCACTCGGACGTGCTGTACCAGACCTCCGACACCAGCTGGCAGGCGTACAACTCCTTCGGCGGGGCGAGCCTGTACCCGGGGCCGATCGGGCGCGCCTACAAGGTCAGTTACAACCGTCCGTTCACAACTCGTGGTGACGTTCCGGACGGCCGTGACTTCGTCTTCGCCAACGAGTACCCGATGATTCGTTTTCTTGAGCGAAATGGTTACGATGTCTCGTACGCCAGCGGTGTCGACACCGATCGCTACGGCAGCCTGCTGACCAACCACCGGACGTTTCTTTCGGTCGGCCACGACGAGTACTGGTCGGGCCCGCAGCGGGCGAATGTCGAGGCGGCCCGGGACGCCGGTGTCAACCTGGCCTTCTTCAGCGGCAACGAGGTCTACTGGAAGACCCGCTGGGAGCCGAGCACCGAGGGGTCCAACACCCCGTACCGGACCATGGTCACCTACAAGGAGACCTACCTCGACGTGGTCGACCCGCAGGACCCGCCGACATGGACCGGCACCTGGCGTGACCCACGCAAGAGCCCGCCAGCCGACGGCGGCCGTCCGGAGAACTCGCTGACCGGTACCGCCTACATGGTCAACAGTGACGACCTCACCATGATGGTCCCGGCCGCGGACGGCAAGATGCGCTTCTGGCGCAACACCGCTGTCGCCAGCCTGGCGCCCGGGACTTCGGCGGCTCTCTCCCAGCACTCGATCGGGTACGAGTCCGATGAGGATCTCGACAACGGCTCCCGCCCGGCCGGCCTCGTACAGCTGTCGACGACCACCGGCGCTGTCAGCCAGTACCTTCAGGACTACGGGACCACGGTCGCGGCCGGTACGACCACGCACCACATGACGCTCTACCGCGCCGCGAGCGGCGCGCTCGTGTTCGGCGCGGGCACCATCCAGTTCACCTGGGGCCTGGATGCCGTGCACGACGGCACGGCAACGGCGGTTGACGCCAACATGCAGCAGGCGACGGTGAACCTGCTGGCGGACATGGGCGCGCAGCCGGCAACGCTGATGCCAGGGCTGGTCACGGCCACCGCGTCGACGGACCACACGGCACCGTCGGTGGCCATCACCTCGCCGGCCGCCGCAACAGCCGTCACCAACGGCAGCCAGCTGACCGTGACCGGTACCGCTGCCGACGCCGGTGGCGGAGCCGTCGGTGGTGTGGAGGTCTCCATCGACGGCGGCGCCACCTGGCATCCGGCGACCGGGCGCGAGAGCTGGACCTACACCGGGACGGTCCACGGCCTCGGGGCAGTCACGATCAAGGCCCGTGCGTCCGACGACAGTGCCAACATCTCGGCGCCGGTGACCGTATCGGTCAATGTCAGCTGCCCGTGCATGGTTTTCGGTTCCGCCGTGACCCCGAAGACGCCGGCGGTCGCCGACACGACCGCGCTGGAACTGGGCGTCCGCTTCACCGCTGACGTCGACGGCTGGGTCACCGGAGTCCGTTTCTACAAGGGCAGCGGAAACACCGGTACGCACACCGGGACGCTGTGGTCGGCCACCGGCACCCAGCTGGCCACCGCCACCTTCACCGGGGAGAGCGCGTCCGGCTGGCAGCAGGTCACCTTCGCGCAGCCAGTGCAGATAACCAGGAACACCGCCTATGTCGCCTCCTACTGGGCGCCGGGCGGGCACTACGCGGCGGACGCGGGCTTCTTCGAGGTGACCGCGGCTGACGCCGTGCCGCTGCACGCGGCCAAGGACTCCGGGAGCGCTCCCAACGGGGTTTACCGCGCGGGCGGCACCGGGTTCCCGACCAGCACGTACGGATCCACCAACTACTGGGTGGACCCGGTGTTCTCCGATGTCGCGCCGCCTGACGTCACCCCGCCGACGGTGACGGGCCAGACACCGCTGCCCTCGTCCTCCAGCGTGTCGACGGCGGTGACCCCGACAGCGGTCTTCAGCGAGGCCGTGCAGCCCGGGACAATCACCTTCACCGTCGGCGCGGGTGGGCAGAACGTGGCGGGCGGCGTCGGGTACGACGCGGCGACCAGGACCGCGACATTCACACCGACCGCGGCGCTGGCTACCGGTACGACTTACACGGCAACCGTCAGCGGTGTGCGGGACATCGCGGGCAACCTGCTTGCCGCTCCGGTGACGTGGACCTTCACCACCACGCAGCAGCCACCGGCGGACGGCCTGTGCCCGTGCGGTATATGGCCCGACTCCGCGACTCCGGCGAATATCACCGAAGCCGACACCGGCGCGGTCGAGCTCGGGGTCAAGTTCCGCTCCGACGAGGATGGAAAGATCACCGGTATCCGGTTCTACAAGGGGCCGGCGAATACCGGCACCCACACCGGGACGCTGTGGTCGTCCACTGGTACCCAGCTGGCTACCGGTACGTTCAGCGGGGAGAGCAGCACGGGCTGGCAGACGCTGACGTTCGCCACTCCCGTGTCCATTGTCAAGGACACCACCTACATCGCCTCCTACCACACCACCACTGGCCGCTACTCGACCACGCTCAACCAGTTCGCCTCAGCTGGGGTCGACAACCCGCCGTTGCACGCGCTCGCCAGCGGGCAGGACGGGCCGAACGGTGTCTATGTCTACGGCAGCCATGCGTTCCCGACGCAGCCGTCGACCACGAACTACTGGGTTGACGTGGTCCTGTCGCTACCGCCGGACGTGACCCCGCCGACGATCACCAGCACGGCCCCGGGCGCGGGCGCGAACAGCGTCCCGGTCACCTCGGCGATAAAGGCGATCTTCAGCGAGCGCGTCACGCCGTCGAGTATCACGATGCGGCTGACCGACGCCCAGGACAACAGCGTCGTCCCGTCGACGGTGGCCTACGACGCGCCGAGCAGGACAGCGACACTCACGCCGACCGCGACGCTGGCGACCGGTCACGTCTACACCGTGTCGGTATCCGGGGCGACCGACCCGACCGGCAACATGATGGCGCCCGTATCCTGGTCCTTCACCACCGCGGGCCGGTGCCCATGTTCGATTTTTGATACGACTTCCGTCCCCGCGACGCTGGATTCCGGCGACACCCAGGGAGCCGAGCTCGGCGTGCGCTTCAGCGCGGATACCAGCGGCTGGGTGACCGGGCTGCGCTTCTACAAGAGCGTGGCGAACACCGGCACGCATGTGGGCACGCTGTGGACGAATAACGGCACCGCGCTCGCGACCGCGACCTTCACAGGTGAGACCGCGTCCGGATGGCAGCAGGTGAGCCTTTCCGCGCCGGTCGCGATCACCGCCGGCACCACCTATGTTGCCTCTTACCACGCGCCGAACAGCCATTACTCGGCTAGCGCCGGCGTACTGAGCACCACCGTCAACAATGCACCCCTCCATGCACCGGACAGCGCTACCGCGGGCGGCAACGGACTGTACCTGTACGGCGCTGGTGGATTCCCTGACCACAGTTTCGCCGGTGCCCACTACTGGGTGGACGTGGTGTTCACCACGACCGCGCCACCCGACAATACACCACCGGCGGTAGCGGTACGATCGCCCTTGGGCGGTGCGTCGTCGGTCCCGGTGGACGTGGCGCCTCAGGCGGCCTTCACGGAGGCGGTCGTCCCCTCGACGGTCACCATGACCCTGTCCGGTGGGGGCGGCCCGGTCAGCGGCTCGGCCGCCTATGACGCCGCCGCGTTCACGGAGACCTTCACCCCCGCCGCCGCCCTGACGCCGAGCACTCAGTACACTGTCACCGTCAGTGGTGCCAAAGATGCGGCTGGGAATACGATGTCGTCCACCAGCTGGACGTTCACCACAGCCAGTGCATCAAGTCCGACCGGACCGTTCTCACTTTGGAGTGATTCGACAGTGCCGGGATCTGTCGACGCGGGCGACACCAACGCGGCTGAGCTGGGGGTGCAGTTCATACCCTCCGTGAATGGCCGGATTCTCGGCGTTCGTTTCTACAAGTCGGCAGCCAACACCGGTACGCACACGGGCACGCTGTGGAGCGGCTCCGGCACGGCGCTGGCCACCGCTACGTTTACCGGTGAGTCGACTACCGGATGGCAGGAGGTTCGTTTCTCGACGCCGGTTGCTGTTACGGCAGGTAGCACCTACGTGGTCTCCTACCACACCAGCGTCGGCCACTATTCCGTCAATGGTGGCTACTTCCTGTCGTCCGGGCTGGTGAGTGGCCCGCTCACCGCGCCGTCCAGCCCTTCGTCTGGTGGTAACGGCCTGTATATCTACTCGGCCACCTCGGTGTTTCCAACAAGCACGTATAATGCCGCCAACTACTGGGTTGACGTAGTGTTTGACCCGACTTCGTAGTCCTGTCGTCGTGGGGTGATTTGCCGTGGAGTTCGCCGGGCACGCTCGCGTGCCCGGCGAACTCGTACCGTCTTTTGGGGGGAAAGCGTTGTCCTTGATCGGTGCGGCCGTTGTCGGTGCGGGGTACTGGGGTCCCAACCTCGTCCGAAACCTCCGGGGAAGCTCGGAGTTCCGGCTCAGGTGGCTGTGCGATATTGACAGCGACCGCGCCCGTGCGGTCGCCGGTTCGTACGGCGATGTCCGGGCCACGGACCGGCTTGATGACATTCTTGATGATCCGCAGGTGGGCGCGGTGGCCATTGCCACGCCGGCTGCCACACATGTGGATGTCGCATTGAGGGCGCTGGACGCGGGCAAGCACGTGCTCGTCGAAAAGCCGCTCGCCTCGTCGGTGGCGGAAGGCCGCAAGCTGGTCGACGCGGCGGAGTCCCGTGGCCTCGTTCTCATGTGCGACCACACCTACTGCTACACGCCGGCGGTTATGAAGATCCGCGAACTGGTCCGGGCCGGTGCCCTCGGCGAGATCCAGTACGTCGACTCGGTGCGGGTCAATCTCGGTCTCGTCCAGCGTGACGTCGACGTGATCTGGGATCTTGCTCCGCACGACCTGTCAATCTTCGACTTCATTCTGCCCGATGGAGTGACGCCCGAAGCCGTGACGGCCACCGGTGCCGACCCGATCGGCGCGGGCAGGGCCTGCGTCGGCTACCTGTCGATGGCGCTGTCCAACGGCGCGATCGCCCACACCCATGTGAACTGGCTATCGCCGATCAAGGTCCGGACGGTGATCGTCGGCGGTTCGCGGCGGACCCTCGTCTGGAACGACCTGGACCCCGCGCAGCGTCTGTCGATCTATGACCGCGGGGTCGATCTCGCGGAAGCCAACGTGCTGGAAAGTGAGAGCAGACGGAACATGATGATCTCCTACCGCAGTGGCGACATGGTCGCCCCCGCGCTGGCCGAACGGGAAGCGCTGAGTACGGTGATGACCCAGTGGGCGACGGCCATCGAAAGCGGGAGCCCGTCCGCGACCGATGGTCGCGCTGGCCTGCGGGTCCTGGGAATGCTTGAGGCCGCCTCGCGCAGCCTGCGTTCGGGCGGCGCCCGCGTCCCGCTGCTGGAGGTCGCCCGATGACCACGGCCCCGCGGAGCGCCGCTGTTGCCCTCGCCGGCACTCGCTGCCTGGTCACCGGTGGTGCCGGAACGATCGGCTCGACCGTGTGTGACCAGCTTGTCGAGGCCGGCGCGGCCGAGGTCGTGGTGCTGGACAACCTGACCCGCGGCCGCGAGGCCAACCTGGCCACCGCCCTGAGGTCCGGGCGGGTGCGTCTGGTCACCGGTGACATCCGCGACCGCGCGTTACTGGCGGAGCTGATGCCCGGAACCGACATCGTGTTCCACCTGGCCGCGATCCGGATCACCCAGTGCGCCGAGGAGCCCCGGCTGGCGCTCGAGGTGCTTGTCGACGGGACCTTCGACGTCCTGGAGGCCGCGGTTGCCAGCGGTGTGCCCAAGGTGGTGGCCTCGTCGTCGGCATCCGTGTACGGCCAGGCGGCGGTGTTCCCCACCTCCGAAGATCATCATCCGTACCACAACGACACGATCTATGGCGCGGCAAAGGTCTTCAACGAAGGCCTTCTCCGTAGCTTCTACGCCATGTATGGCCTTGATTACGTAGCGCTGCGCTACTTCAATGTGTACGGGCCGCGGATGGACGTGCACGGTGTTTACACCGAAGTCCTGGTGCGCTGGATGGAGCGGATCGCCGCTGGCCAGCCGCCGCTCATCCTGGGCGACGGCACGCAGACCATGGACTTCGTATTCACCACGGACATCGCTCGGGCCAACCTGATGGCGGCGCAGGCGGACATCACCGATGAGGTCTTCAACGTCGCGTCTGGTGTTGAGACGTCGTTGCGTGAACTTGCCGAGGCCCTGGCCGCGGTGATGGGCGCCGGTCATCTCGGTCTGGAGCACGGGCCCGCGCGCCGGGTGAACCCGGTGGCCCGTCGCCTCGCGGACACCTCGGCCGCCGCGTCCCGGCTGGGTTTCAAGGCCGAGGTCGGCCTCACGGAAGGCCTGCGGCAGCTGGTCGCATGGTGGCGCGAGGCGCGGCCGGAGCTCGGCTCATGAGCCCGCTGCCCGCGCTCACGCGGCCCCGCGAGCTCGTGGTGTGCAGCTCCGGTACGTCCTGGGACGGGATCTGGTTCCCGATGCGCCATGTTGCGCTGCACCTGTCGCGCCAGCTCCCGGTGCTGTGGGTCGACCCGCCGATCTCCTACCTGACGCCGCTGAAGGACCGCAACACCGCCGCTGCCCTGCGTCGTCCCCGGCTGCGCGTGGTCCAGCCGGGGATCATCCGGCTGACGCCCGTCACCCCGCCCGGGGTAAGCCGTCCGGTCATGCGGGAGGCGGCGAGGCTGGCCGCCCGTGACGCCGTCCGGCGGGCTCTGCGGCGTATCGGTGCGACCGTTCGCGCGGTCATCGTGGACTCCCTTGCCGACCTGCTCGATGTCGCGCCCGGGGCCCGCCGGGTCTTCTACGGCACCGACGACTTCGTCGCGGGTGCCGAGCTGATGGGCGTGTCCAGGCCGTGGCTGGAACAGGCCGAGCGGCGCCAGCTCACCAAGGCGCACGTGGTCGTGGGAGTCTCCCCGGTACTGGTGGACCGGTGGCGGGCCATGGGCACCGAGCCGGTGCTGGTGCCCAACGGTGTCGACGCCGGTCACTTCGCCGGCTGTGACAACGCGCCACTGCCCGAGGACGTGCACCTGCCGTCCCCGATCGCGGGTTTTGTCGGGCACCTGTCCGACCGCATCGATCTGACGCACCTGGAGGCGGTGGCCGATCGGGACATCTCCGTCCTCCTCGTCGGGCCGCGGCAGGCGACATTCGAGATCAAGCGTCTGGACGCGCTGCTGTCACGGCCCAACGTGGAGTGGGTGGGCCCGAAGGCGTTCGCGGACCTGCCGTCGTACCTGCGCATGATTGATGTGGGGCTCACCCCGTACACCGATTCCGCCTTCAACCAGGCCAGTTTTCCGCTCAAGACCCTTGAGTACCTGGCCGCGGGCCGGGGCGCGGTAAGTACCGACCTGCCCGCCAGCCGCTGGCTGGACACTGACCTGATCAGCATCGGCGCGAGCCCGCAGCGCTTTGCCGCCCAGACCGCGGCGGCGCTGGATGTGCCCCGTACCGACAGCCTCGCGGCTGACAGGCGCACGTTCGCCGACCGTCATGACTGGGCGGCCCGCACGGCTGAGCTGGCCGAGCTGTGCGGCCTGCCGGCCGGGCCCGCCGGTGATCGTGCGAGTGTCACGGCGCTCACCACGGTGAAGGCGGCCGATCGATGAGCCCTATCCCGGTGATGACGCCCTGGCTGGGTGAGCAGGAGGCACAGGCCGCGGCTGACGCGGTCCGGTCCGGATGGGTTGCCCAGGGGCCGCGGGTCGCCGAGTTCGAACGCGCCTTCGCGGACAGGCTCGGTGGTGGTGAGGCGGTCGCGGTGTCGTCCTGCACGACCGCGCTGCATCTCGCGTTGGTGCTGCTGGATATCGGCCCGGGTGACGAGGTGGTGGTGCCGTCCCTGTCGTTCATCGCTACGGCGAACGCCGTCCGTTATGTCGGCGGCACTCCGGTGTTCGCCGATGTCGAGGCGTCGACCGGGAACATCACGGCGGACACGGTGGCTCCCGTGCTCACCAGCCGCACCCGCGCGGTGATCGTTGTTCATCAGGGCGGGGTACCCGCGGATGTTGCCGGGGTGTCGCGACTGTGCGGGCCGCGCGGTGTCGCCGTGGTTGAGGATGCGGCCTGTGCCGCCGGCTCGACGATGAACGGCCGGTGGGTCGGCGCGGGCGCGCCGCTTGCGGCCTGGTCGTTCCATCCGCGCAAGCTGCTCACCACCGGTGAGGGGGGGATGCTCACCACGACCGATCCCGCCTGGGCCGCACGTGCGCGGCGGCTGCGCGAACACGGGATGAACGTGAGCGCGGCCGAGCGGCACCGCAGCCGGCAGCCGGTGCTGGAAAGCTATGGCGAGACCGGTTTCAACTACCGGATGACCGACATCCAGGCCGCGGTCGGGCTGGTCCAGCTGGCAAAGCTCGACGCGATGGTCGAACGTCGCCGCATCCTCGCCGAGCGCTACCAGCGGTTGCTCGCGGTGGTTCCAGGTTTGGTGACCGTCAGTGACCCGCCGGGGGGGATGGCCAACTACCAGAGCTTCTGGGTGGTCCCACCGCCGACCTCGGCGGTGGGCCGCAACGAGCTGCTCGCTCTCCTGGCCGAGCGCGGTATCTCGGCCAGGCGCGGCATCATGGCCTCCCATCTGGAACCCGCCTATGGCGGGCAGCGGCGTGATGATCTTCCCGTCACCGAATGGCTGACTGAGCAGTCGCTGATCCTGCCCCTGTTCCACACGATGACCGAGCAACAGCATGATCAGGTGGTGGGCGCGCTGCTGGATGCCATCACCGGTGGCGCGCATGTCGTGGATGGCGTTGTCGGACAGGGTGTGCACAGCTCGTGAGGATCTTGGTTTATCCCCACCTGATGGAGATCGGGGGAAGCCAGCTCAACGCGGTGGAGCTGGCGGGGGCCGTCCGGGATCTGGGCCATGACGTGACCGTCTTCGGGGTGCCCGGCCCGCTTGTCGAAACGGTGCGTGCGCTCGGGCTTGACTACGTCGCGTCGCCGAAGCCGGGGCGGCGGCCGTCGCCCCGGGTGATGAGCGCACTGTGCCGGGTGGTGCGCGAACGGCGGATCGAGCTGGTGCACGGCTACGAGTGGCCGCCGGCGTTGGAGGCCTTCTTCGGGCCGCGCACGAGGCTGGGCGTGCCGGCCTTCGCCACGGTGATGTCCATGGCGGTTGCGCCGTTCCTGCCGTCCAGCATGCCCCTGGTGGTCGGCACGGAGCTGATCGGCGAGTCCGCCAGAGCTGTGCGGCGCGGTCCGGTCGACCTCATCGAGCCACCGGTCGACGTGCGTGCCAACGCCCCGGACGCGGTTGACGATGCCGCGCTCACCCAGCTGCGAACCCGTTTCGACCTGAGTCCGGCCGATCTTCATGTGGTTGTGGTGTCGCGGCTCGCCACCGAGCTGAAGTTGGAAGGGCTCCTGGCCGCGGTTGACGCTGTTGCCCGGCTGGCGGTGGACCTGCCGGTGCGGCTGGTGGTGGTGGGTGACGGCCCCGCGCGGGAGCAGCTTGCCGCGCATGCCGCGCGGATCGGCGCCATCCGGGGCGGCAAGGTGGTCGTGTTCACCGGCGAGCTCACCGATCCGCGGCCCGCGTACGCCCTTGCCGACATCTCGATCGGTATGGGCGGGTCGGCACTGCGGGCCGCGGCTTTCGCGAAGCCGTTGATCGTCCAGGGTGAGGGCGGTTTCTTCGAGCTGCTGGGTCCCGAAAGCGTCGATGCGTTCCTCTGGCAGGGCTGGTACGGCATTGGCGAGGGCGACCGGATCAGCGGTGCGCGTCGACTGATCAAGATTCTTAAACCATTGCTTACGGACGCGGATCGCCGCCGCCAGCTGGGCGACTATGGTCGCGATCTGGTGACGCGGCGTTTCTCGCTGGAGCGCGCGGCTCGTGTCCAGGAGGCGCTCTACGCCCGGACGCTCCAGGCCGGCGTGGGCCGGCCTGAGGTGCGTACTCTCGGAGTGAGCGCGGCGGGCCTGTTCGCCCACGAGGTGCGGCGGCACTACGACCAGCTGCGTGGACAGGCGGCGTTGGACGACTTCAACGCCCGTCGTGTCCAGCCAGGTAATCCCCCGGCCCGGTCGGCCGCTTCCAGTCAGTCATCTTCAGATCCGGTGGCTCCGGGCTTCGCGAAGCTGCCGTCTTACCCCATTGAAGGGACGTCGCGGTGACCACGATTCCGTTGGTGGATCTGGCGGCTGCACAGGCTGAGATCGCCGAGGAGGTGCGGGCCGGGTTCGACGAGGTGCTCGCGACCACCGCGTTTGTCGGCGGGAAGCAGGTTGCGGCCTTCGAGCGCGAGTACGCCGACTTCTGCGGTGTCGGGTACTGCGTGGGTGTGGGCAACGGCACCGACGCTATCGAGCTGGCGCTGCGCGCGGCCGGCGTCGGTGCCGGCACTGGCACTGGAGCCGCTACCGGTGGCAATGCCGGTGCTGACGAGGTCATCCTGCCGGTGAACACCTTCGTGGCCACGGCCGAGGCGGTGCTGCGCGCGGGCGCGCTGCCGGTGTTCGCCGATGTCGACGACGAGCATCTGCTGCTGGATCCGGACGCGGTGGGCGCAGCGTTGACCGAGCGTACTCGCGCGGTGATCCCGGTCCATCTGTACGGGCAGGCCGCGCCGGTCGAGCGGATCGCGGCCGCCTGCCGCGCCGGCACGATCGTCCTTGAGGACGCCGCGCAGGCACAGGGCGCTGCCCGCGGCGGACAGGCCGCTGGCGGGCTCGGCCTGCTGGCGGCCACCAGCTTCTACCCGGGGAAGAACCTCGGTGCCGCCGGTGACGCGGGTGCCGTGCTGACCAATGATGCCGAGCTCGCGCGCAAGGTGCGTCTGTTGGGCGCGCACGGCAGCGAACGCAAGTACGTGCACGAGTCGTTGGGCTTCAACTCGCGCCTCGATACCCTCCAGGCCGTTGTGCTGCGGGCCAAGCTGACCAGGCTGGCCCGGTGGAACGAGGCGCGAGCGGCCGCGGCGGTCCGTTATGACGAGTTGTTGGGCGACGACCCCCGGGTCCGGCTACCGGCGACGCTGCCGGGCAACATCCATGCCTGGCACCTTTACGTGGTGCGGATTCCCGACCGGGACGCGGTACTGGCCCGGTTGCACGAACAGGGCGTGGGAGCCGGGATCCACTACCCGGTGCCGTTGCATCTGCAGCCGGCCTTCGCGGGGCTTGGCCACGCTGCCGGTGACTTCCCCGTCGCGGAGAAGGCCGCTGGAGAGATTCTCTCCTTGCCGTTGTATCCGCACATCACCCCTGAGCAGCAGCGGCGGGTCGCCGATGAGCTCCGGCGGGCGCTGCCATGACGGACTTTTCCAAGCCTCGGGAGGCTGCCAGGCCCTCCGGCGATGCCGTGTTCGTCCATCCCCACGGCCTGTGCGAGAGCGACGACGTGGGCCCGGGAACCCGGGTCTGGGCGTTCGCGCACGTGCTGCCGGGTGCCGTGATCGGCGCGGGCTGCAACATTTGTGATCATGTTTTCGTCGAGTCCGGCGCCCGGATCGGTGACCGGGTGACGGTGAAGAACGCGGTGCTCGTGTGGGACAAGGTGACCGTGGAGGACGATGTCTTCCTGGGCCCGAACATGGTCTTCACCAACGACTTCCGGCCGCGTGCCGAGGTGAAGAAGACGCGGGACGCGCTGGCTCCGACGCTCATCCGCCGTGGCGCGACGATCGGTGCCAACGCGACGATCGTCGCCGGGGTGACCGTGGGTGTGTACGCGTTCGTGGCCGCCGGCGCGGTCGTCATCCGGGATGTGCCCGCGTACGCGCTGGTCGCGGGCAATCCTGGACGGAATCTGGGCTGGGTCTGTTCCTGTGGGGACAGGCTTGATCCCGATCTGCGCTGCGTGGCCTGCCTGACGGCCTACCGGCCGGCGACCGGCACCGACGGGCTGTGCGAGGCCGTGCCCTCGGCGTCCGTTTCGGCCGTTTCGACGCCGTAGGACGCGTCTCGCGGCGGCTGGTGCGGCTCTGGCCGTACCAGCCGCCGCAGCGGGAACAGGGGCACGGCGCATGCGGCCAGCCCGGCGAGGGGGAGCAGCAGCAGCTGGGCGAGGTCCCCGCGTACCACCGTGCCGAGCCCCACCATGACCAGGACAAGGGCCGTGGTTGCGACAACAGGGCGGCCGCAGTACCGCAGCGCGGCGATGGGCCGTACGTCCGCCCTGGCGATGGCGAAGATGAACGCCGGGCCTACCACGACCACCGCCACCGCGGCTTGGGCGAACGCAAGGCCACCGATCCCGCCTGCCCGCGCCCCGATGAACAGGGCCGGGGTGAGCGCCGCCAGCCAGCTGCCCTGGACGGCGAAGACCGCGCGCGAACGGCCCGCGCCCACCAGCAGGTCATAGGCGAGTTCAGCCGCGACCCGGCACGCCCCGAGGACCGCCAGCCACCGCAGGGCGTCAGCTGCGGCATCCCATTTCGGGCCGTAGACGATGTGGATGAGGGGCCCGGCGAGCACCGCGATGATCGCGCAGACCGGCAGGGTCGCGGCCATCAGCAGCGCGATCGAGCGGGCGAACGCGTCGGTGAGCGCGTTGCGGTCGGTGGACAACCGAGCGAACGCCGGCATGGCCACCCTGCGCACGGCCAGCGAGAACATGTTCACCGGCCAGCTGGAAAGGTTGAACGCGAGCATGTAGAAGCCAAGGGCCACCGGGCCCAGGACAGCACCGACGACCACGTAGTGGATATTGAGCACTCCGAAGACCAGCAGGCTCGACCCGGCCAGCGGCAGGCCGAAGTCCAGCAGGCCACGTACCTGGTGCCGGTCGAAGCCGAACCTGATCCGCGCGCCGGCGAAGGCAAAGATCATTATCGAGGTGGTGAGGTTACCGGCCAGATAGCCGATGACCAGGCTCCAGGCACCGTGCCCGAGGGCGGCAAGACCGATCGTGACACCTGTATTGACAGCGAGTGCGGCGAGGTCGGCAATCATTCGCCGGCCCTGCTGGAACGCGCGGGTGAGCAGGGCGGCGGGTACGGATGCCACCCCGTCGACAATCATGCTCAGGGCCAGCACCCGGACCAGACCGGTCGCCGCGGGTGAGCCGAGCAGGTCTGCGATAGTCGGCGCCAGCACCAGGGTAAGCAGGTAAAGCCCGATGCTGAAGCCGGTCGACAGCGTCTGGACGGTTGGGGCGATCAGCCGTGGCTCCCCCGGCCAGCGCACGATCGCGAGCGAGACACCCAGTTCGTTGATGGACAACAGGGCGTTGAGGACGACCAGCGCGACCGCGAAGTCCCCGTAGTCCGACGGGCTGAGCAGCCGGGCGAGCACGATCCCGGTGACCACGGTGCCCAGCCGGCTGAGCGCGTTGTTCAGGAGGCTGAAGCCGAGGCCGCGCCGTACCGCCCCGCCGAGCCCTGTTCCGCCGCTGTCGTTCCTGGTGCCGCTGTCTTTGACGCCGTCCTCCTGGGTACCGCCAGCCGGCCCTGGAGCCGGCTCGGGTGGAGTCCGTGGGGACGGCATCCCCGGTGTTGACGCGCTTGCCGGCATGTTCGGCATGGTTCCCCCATCTGCGACTGGCCAGGTGATGTCGCGGCCATGCGGTGCTTATCGAAGCATGGCTCTGCTATGATCTACGCCGGTCCTCGATAATGTCATCTGGAAACAACATAATGACAACGCGGTGTGGCCCCTTCGTTCCTTCGGGAGTGCACGCGGGCCGCATTTTCGGGGTATCTTACTTAAAGTAAGAGATGTATCACTTTAGGTAAACATGCTGCTTCTAAGTGGTCGGCGCTGGAAGTCCTTCGGGGGTTGTCGGATGCCAGGTGGATGCGTCGCGAGGCGGAGGAGGCCCTGGTAGCGGTGTTCTACCTGGGCTGACGACAACGACGCGAGGCGCCGGCTGGCGCCGGCAGGCCCTGGATGAACTTCCAGCGCCGACCACTAAGCACATGCGGCGTGTTCACTTGGCATCGATCGCGTCGCCAGGCGGCGATCAATTGAATCGGTGTTCCGACCAAAGGATATGTCTGTATGACGACCTCCATGCGTCCGGCGTGCGGGGCCACCAGCCCATCCGGGCACGGGTCTGGCCGGCCGCGGCGTCCGGTGGGCCGAAGGATGCGCGATCATAAGCTTGCCGTGTCGGTGGCGGCCCGGACGCCCGCGCCGCCCAGCGGCGATCGCAAGTGCTACCGCTTCTCGCCTTGTCTCGCGACGGTCCTGCTCGTGGGGGCGATGGGGTTCGCGGCCGCCGGGTGCAGCGATTCCGCCAGCGGCAATCCGAGGCTGCCGGCAAGCCTGCCCCCGCGGGGGGACCCGCAGTTGATCTCACTCTGGAGTAATGACGCGAAACCCGTGCCTGAGGCCGATCCGGACCCCGCCGCGGTTGAGGTCGGGATCCGGTTCCGTGTCGACACCCCAGGTGACATCCTTGGAATACGCTTTTACAAGGGCCCTGACAATATCGGCGAACATACGGTCAGCCTGTGGTCCGGCGCCGGTGACCGGCTGGCGACCGCCACGGCCGTCAGCGAAAGTGACACCGGCTGGCAGGTGGTGATGCTGGCCAAGCCGGTGTCGGTCCAGGCCGCTACCATCTACACGGCCTCGTATTTCGCGCCGACCGGGCATTATTCGGCGACCCCTGAGTTTTTTGATCAGGCCGTGTCGGCCAACGGGCCGTTGCGCGCCGCTGGGGCGACCAGCGGGGTGTACCACTACGGCGGCGGCTTTCCTGACGCTACCTACCGTGACTCCAACTACTGGACCGATGTGCTGTTCCGGCCGGGGTCAGGATCTTCGGGCGATCCGGTGGCCCCTTCTATGACTCCAGTCTCATAGTGTATGGTTACTGTTAGTGGCGCACTCGGTTGTTGTGCAAAGAGCGCCCCGCCGTTTTAGATCATCGGATCCATCAAGCGGACGGCAGGTGGGGATGGGCTGACCAGCGACCGCAAGCGGGATCGACGCGTACAGCGGTCGGTCTCAGGGTTCAGGTGGCGCTCTCTTCCTGTCACCTGGTGTTCACCCGCATGAGATTATGTAGTTGTGCCGGCGGGGCTGGCTTGGTAACTTGTTGGCCTGTTGGCGCTTGTGTTACACGGTCAGGAGAAGCCCCGGCACTCTTCTCGCTCTGATGACGGCCGTGTATCTTGGATCTGATCCGGTGTCGGCGCAATGCTGACCCGCGCTGGGGGGCAAGGGGCACGAGTGTATTTTTCGGATTTCATCGCGGTTCTTGTCCGTCGTTGGTATATCCTATTCATCGGTGTTGTTCTCACCGGCCTGGCTGGGGTGGGCGTACACGCCACCATCGGTCCAACATTCCAAGCCAACGCAGCCTTGGTGGTACTGCCGCCGACGTCAGACTCTGGTACCACCAGCACCCCCGCGAGCCGAAACCCGTATCTGTCCCTGCCGCTCGGTAACACCGCGGACGTTCTGACCCGGATCATGGCCACTGAGGCGGTCCGGCAGGAGCTCAAGGCCGCGCATGCGACGTCGGCGTACACGATCGCGTTGGTCTCCGACGGTTCCCCGGTGCTTGAGATCGCCGCGACGGACACTTCAGCGGCCACCGCGACCAACACCGCCTCGGTACTGGTGAAAACGGCCGAGAGCGAGCTCGAAAAGCTGCAGGTCATGCAGAATGTCCCGAAGAACTCGATGATCCGGGCCAGTCAGCTTATTTCTCCGGGCGAGCCCGATGTGCTTCACGGGAGCCAGATCCGGGCGCTGCTCGGTGTAGCAGCCCTCGGTCTCATCCTTTCGGTCACGGCCTGCTTCGTCGCTGAGGGGGCTTTTACCGGCCGGCGGGCCGCCTTGGCCGCGGCTGTCCGCGGCCGGCGCAGCGATGCTCGGGGCGGGGGGCGCTCGAAGGACGCGGTCCGGTCGGGAGGCACTTCCCGCGGCTCCGCGACGCCCATGGAGGAGCAGGACATCGATGATCTGGAGGGCGACGGCAGCGACGACGACACCGATTCCCAGGGCCTGGAGAAGCTGGAGTGGGACGGTGACCGTGACAGCGGGGAAGAGGAGGAGCGGCTTAAGCAACCGGACGCCCGTGAGACAACGATGGTTCTGGTAGGCCTACGCCGACGTTCCGACAAGTAGCCCTCGATGCTCGGCCTGCCCGTCGGTATCGCTCGTTTCGCGCTGGCTCGGCGTTACCTTCCGCGTGTAGACGTCACCTCTTTGCTGTCTCTTTACGTGTTGCTTCTTCTCGGTATCCCGTCACAGTTGATTTTTGGCCCTCTTGGCGCCGCCGGCACGCCAGCCAACCTGTTGGGGATGCTCTGCCTGTTATGGTGGATTCTTGCGGTCATGCTGCCGTTCGGCGGCGTGGCGACAGGCCCGCAGCCCATCCGTATAGCAATGGTTTTTCTGGCCACGATGGTACTGGGCAGCTATGCGGCCGGCGCGCTGCGCGCGGATATCGTTCCCGAGGAGCTGCGCGCCGCTGACCGTGGTCTGCTGCTCCTGGTGACCTGGGCCGGCGTGGCCCTGATAACGGCGGACGGCGTCCGGTCGTGGCGCCGGTTGGATGTTCTGATCGGCCGCCTCGTGGCGATGGGTGTCTTTCTCGCGGTGCTCGGCATCCTGCAGTTCTCGATCGGGCTCAACATCGCCGGTTACATCCACATTCCGGGCCTGCGGGTGAACGGCACCCTCGATCTCATCTCCGCCCGGTCGATATTCCGCCGGATCACCGGTACCGCGAGCCATCCGATCGAGTTTGGCGTTGTACTGGCGATGCTGCTGCCCCTCGCGATAAGCCGTGCGTTCGCCGCGCCGGCGAAACTGAAGGTGCGACGCTGGCTCGCGGCGGCCAGCATCGGTGTGGCTCTGCCCATGTCGGTGTCACGCTCGGCAATTCTCGCCATCGCGGTGGTCGCCTTGTTCATCATCCCGAGCTGGGACCGCCGTCGGCGGCTCGCCACCTTCAAGGTGATGCCCCTGTTTCTTGTCGGCATGAGACTAGCGATTCCCGGACTGCTCGGTACGATCACGAGCCTGTTCACCGGTATCAGCAACGACCCGAGTACCAAAGGGCGTACCGAGGACTATGCTGCGGCCGCGAAGTACATTGCCGTGCATCCACTGTTCGGGCGAGGTTTTCGAACGTTCATCCCGAGCCTGTACAGGTTCCTGGACAACCAGTATCTGATGACTATCGTGGATGCCGGTTTGATCGGGTTGGTTCTCCTGTTGCTGGTCTTCCTGGTCGGGATCTTCACGGCTCGTGGTGCCCGGCGACGCAACGAAGATCCATTTTATAAGGATCTTGCCCAGGCGGCTGCGGCGGGCATCGGGGCGGCAATGGTCAGCTTCGCGACTTTTGACGCGCTCAGCTTCCCGATGTGTGGCGGCCTGCTCTTTTTGCTGCTGGGGCTTGCCGGAGCGATGTGGCGGCTGTCGGGCCAGCCCGATGATCGTATCGAAAAAAATGATCATGAGTTTCATGTGTCTGCCACAACCGCACCGGCCGCGCTTCCGGCCGCCCAGCCTTTGGCTGACCAGATGATTGGCGCGGCCCATTGATCGATACGGTGGGTCGCGCCGTTATCCCCCGCATGGCTTGATGAGGCTCTCACCAGGCCTTTTCCTGTATTTGTGGAGAGGCTCGCACTCGCCGCCCTCCGCTGTCGCTCCCAACGGGCTCCCGTCGCTCCGACGGTGGTTTTCTGATTCCGTGACGAGGGTTGTCCATGGCTGTGCGCCGGGGCCGTCATCGGTGATACTGGCGCTAGCCGAATCTGCTAGGCTTGATTGAGCAGACCGGACTATGCCATACCTGGGGGGATGGATGACGGGGGCTCAGTCGTCTAGGGATTGTGCTGTCGTTGGCGTAGCCGTGGGTGGTGAGAGTGAACCGTCGGTAAACGCCGACGCGGATTCTGGGTTACCCTCAGCCTGCTTGCCGTCAACCCGCAGCCGCTTCGCTCGAGGGATGCTGCGCGGAGTAACCAAGGAAAGCGCATCCCTCCCGTCCATCGAGCTGCAGGGCATCCCTCTGGTATGCCTCACGGTCGCGGATGCGCGTATCGCGGTCCGGACCGCGATGGAAGATCCCAGTCCCGCCCTTGTGGCCTATGTCAACGCGCACTCGCTCAATCTTGCCTACACTGATGTCGCTTATCGGGCCGCGTTGCAGCGGGCACACCTGGTGCTGCCGGACGGTATCGGCGTCGCGGTCGCGGCCAGGATGCGAGGCCTGCGTTTTGCCGCGAATCTCAACGGTACGGATTTCACTCCGGTGTTACTCGCCCTTGCCGCCGAACAGGGGTATCGGGTCTTCCTGTTCGGCGGTCGCGGTGCTGTGGCCAGCCAGGCCGCCGAGGCGCTGCGGGCGCGGATTCCGGGGTTGTGTATCGCCGGTGTACGGGACGGCTACGGCTGGGCGGACGACCCGGATTCCGTCGTTGAGGAAATCAGGGCGGCGCGAGCGGATCTGCTGGTGACCGCGCTTGGCAACCCGTTACAGGAGCTCTGGCTGGACCGCTATCTGGAGGCCACTGGCGTACGGCTCGGCGTCGGGGTCGGCGCGTTCCTCGACTTCACGGCCGGCCGGGTTCCGCGTGCTCCGGATTGGATGATCAAAAATCGGCTGGAATGGGTGTGGCGTCTCAGCGTCGAGCCGCGCCGGATGTGGCGCCGGTATCTGGTCGGCAATCCACTTTTCATCTGGCGGACGCTGGTGAGCAGACAGCCACCCGCCCAGCTTCGGCTGAGCCGGCGCATCCTCGCTGGAACGTATCCGCTTCCAGCCGGATCGTGGGGCGTGCACCGTCAGCAGCCCGCCACCGACGCCGGGCTGGTCCCGTCGGTGCGGGGGCCACGGTGACCGCGGATCTCCAGCCGGCCAGCTCCGCCGAGCGGCCGGTCGCGGCGTTGTCCGCCGTGGCTGCCGGGCCGGCGGATGCGGAGCAGCCGGATGCGCCGGATGTGACGGATGTGACGGTGGTTGTCGTCACCCGCAACAACGCTGATGTCATCGTGGATTGCCTGGCCGCGCTGCCAGCGGCCTTCGATGGCGAGCTCTCCTGGCGGGCCGTGGTCGTCGACAACGCCTCGGTTGATGACACGGCGCTTCTGGCGGCGAAGGCCAATCCTGACGTGCTGCTGTTGGCGACCGACGCCAACAGCGGATACGCGGCGGGTCTCAACGCTGGCCTGGCTGCGTTGACACCGCGGCGCGCGGTTTTGGTGATCAATCCCGACGTGCGGCTCGACCGTGGCAGCGTCCAGGCGCTGTGGGCGGCCCTGCGGCCCTTTGACACCGGCATCTGTGTACCGAGCCTGCGCGATGCGCGCGGCCAGTTGCGCCACTCACTGCGCCGTGAACCCACAGTGCTCCGGGCGCTGAGTGAAGCGGTGCTTGGCAGTGACCGGTCCGGGCGGACGGCGACCTTGGGTGAGGTCGTCATAGATGATCGTTTGTATGCCTCACCCCAGGTCGCGGACTGGGCGTCCGGTGCCGCAATGTTGATCTCCAAAGAGTGTCTGGATGCGGTGGGCCCGTGGGACGAGTCCTTTTTCCTTCAGTCGGAGGATGCCGAGTTCATTCTCCGCGCTCGTGACCATGGCTTCCTGCTTCGCTATGTACCATCGGCGGGCGCTGTCAAGCTCGATGACGAACGGCACTCAACGCCGCAGTTGTGGGCCTTGGGCCAGATGAACAGAGTACGGCTGCAACTGCATCGCCGAGGTCTGGTTGCCGCGCACGCGATGCGCTGGGTGCTGGTACTCAACGCGGCTCTCCGCGCCCGCCGTTCGCCGGCCCACGGACGGGCACTACGACTGCTGCTGTCCATCAACCCCGGGGTCGGCTTTCCACCGGTGGCCTCGTTGATCGAGGCTTCTGTCGTATCGAGTGATCTGTCCATATCGAGTGATCCGTCGATGGTCAATTCATGATCATATCTACGGTACGGGAAGTCGTGGCCTGGCCGGTCCGCGCTGGGGAACCGCCGCAACTCTGCGACGGGCTTACGCTGAAGAGCTCTTGGGGGAGACAGTGACACAGAACCGGGATACCGACACGGACACCGTTCGACCCGCGGTGACGTCGTTCCCAACGGACGTGGTCATCGTGGGGGGCTGCGGCCACGTAGGGCTCCCGCTGGGTGTCGCGCTGGCTTCGCGCGGCCGGCGGGTCCTCCTGTATGACATCGACGCGGCGGCGGTGGGAGTCGTCAACGATGGTCGTCTTCCCTTCCGGGAACCGGGCGCTGGCGAACCGCTCGCCGAAATGACGGCGGCGGGCCGGCTGCGCGCCACGACCGATCCAGCGGTGATCTCCGAGGCCGAGCACGTGGTGGTCGTTGTGGGTACGCCGGTGGACGGGCATCTCAACCCCGACCCGCAGGTGGTGCCCAGGGCGATACGTACCTTCTCAGACCGTCTCGTCGATGGCCAGCTGCTGATCCTGCGCAGCACCGTCTATCCGGGCGTGACCGCGCTGGTGGAGAAACTCATCTCGGAGATCGGTCGGGACGTCCAGGTCGCCTTCTGCCCGGAACGCATCGCCGAGGGCCGGGCCATGACCGAGCTGTTCGAGCTTCCGCAGATCGTCGCCGCCCGTTCCGACGCCACCAGGGCGCGGGCAACCGCCCTCTTCGCCGTTCTGACCAACGAGATCGTGGATCTTCAGCCTGAAGAGGCTGAACTCGCGAAGTTGTTCACCAATACGTGGCGGTACATCAAGTTCGCGACCGCCAACCAGTTCTACATGATTGCGAACGATCTCGATCTTGACTTCGAGCGCATCCGCGACGCGCTGGGCCACAACTATCCGCGGGCGGCGGACCTGCCCGGCGCGGGCCTCGCCGCCGGCCCATGCCTGTTCAAGGACACGATGCAGCTGGCGGCCGTAACCAACAACACGTTCGCTCTCGGCCATGCCGCGATGTTGGTGAACGAGGGCCTCCCGCTCTACCTGGTCTCCCGCCTGAAGGAACGTTTCGACCTTGCCGGGATGGTTGTCGGCATACTCGGGATGGCCTTCAAAGCCGGCAGCGACGACACCCGGGCAAGCCTGTCGTACAAGCTTCGCCGAATTCTCGACTACTCGGCGGCCGGTACGCTCTGCACGGATCCGTATGTCAGTACCGACGGCCGCCTGCTGCCGTTGGAGACTGTTGTCGAGCGGGCGGACCTCCTCGTCATAGCCGCGCCGCATCCGGACTACGCCGAGCTGCGGACCGAAAAGCCAGTGATCGACATCTGGAACTTGCTCGGTGCGGGCGTGCGGGTATGATTCATTTCTTGGCCGCGGGCGGTACGGAGAATATCCGATGACGCCGCGGGTGTCGGTGGTGATGCCGGTCTACAACGAGGGCGACGCTATCGTCCCAGTACTCGACCGGTTGCTCGAATCCGTGGTCCTCCCTTGCGAGATCATGGTTATCTACGATTTCGACGGTGACAGCACGGTGCCGAGTCTGGTCGCCTACGCGGAGAAGGACGCGCGGGTGCGGCCGGTCCGCAACACCTACGGGCGGGGGCCGGCGAACGCGATCCGTTTCGGTATAGAGCACGCGGTCGCACCGGTCACCGTGGTGACGATGGCGGACGGCAGCGATGATCCGCGCCAGATCGATGAGCTGGCGCGGCTGGTTGACCGTGGTGTGGTGGTCGCCGCGGCATCCCGTTACATGCCCGGCGGCCAGCAGGTGGGCGGCCCCCTGGTCAAACGGGTGTTGTCGCGCGCGGCCGGCAGGTCCCTGTCGGTGCTCACGCGTATCGGTACCCGGGACGCGACGAACAGTTTCAAGGCGTATTCGACGAGTTTCGTCCGGAATGTCGGGATTGACAGCAGATCTGGTTTTGAGATCGGTCTTGAGCTGACTGCCAAGGCCCGTCGTCTCGGCCTGCCCGTCGCTGAGATCCCGACGATATGGCTTGACCGGGCGCTGGGCGAGTCAAATTTTGACCTTGCTCGCTGGCTGCCCGAGTACCTCCAGTGGTACCGCTTCGCCTTCGGTCGGCGGTTGACCGTCGGCGAGTTACAGGCCTTACGGCACACGGCGGGATCCGGTGGCCCCGGCCCACGAAACGGAAGCTATCCCCGGCCGCGTGTCCCGAAGGCCGAGAGCGCTAAGGCTCCACTCGAAGGTGGCGCGCAAACTGGTTCCGCCGCGTCGGCGGAGGCCCTGACAGATAGTAAGGAATGAAACAGATGGCAACTGTTCTGGTGACCGGTTCGGCCGGTTTTATCGGTGGTTATGTCGTGCAGGATCTCCTGGGTCGTGGATACGACGTGGTGGGTCTGGACAACCTCTCGAAGTACGGGCCGGTCGCTCGCAGCTATGATGATCATCCGAATTACCGGTTCATCGAGGGCGACGCGCGGGACACCGACCTGCTGAGCGAGCTACTCGTTGACTGCGACCATTTCATCGCCGGCGCGGCCATGATCGGTGGAATTTCCTACTTCCACACCTACGCATATGATCTCCTCGCCACCAACGAACGCATCATCGCTTCATCCTGCGACGCCGCTATCCGGGTCTTCCGTGCTGGCGGGCGGCTGCGGAAGGTGACATACCTCAGCTCGTCCATGGTGTTCGAGTCGACCGACCGCTGGCCGTCGGTGGAAGGAGACGAGCGCACGGTCGCACCGCCGCTTTCGTCCTACGGCTTCCAGAAGCTCGCGGTCGAGTACTTCGCCCGGGCGGCCTGGGACCAGTACGCGCTGCCCTACACGATCGCACGGCCTTTCAACTGTGTCGGTGTTGGCGAGGGCCGAGCGCTCGGCGAGGTCGAGGTGCTGTCCGGCAACGTCAAGCTGGCCATGAGCCATGTGGTGCCCGACCTGGTTCAGAAGGTGCTCAAGGACCAGGACCCGCTGCACATTCTCGGTGACGGCAGCCAGGTGCGGCACTACACCTACGGTGGGGATCTGGCCGCGGGGATCGTGACGGCGATGGAGCATCCGGACGCTCTCAACGAGGACTTCAACCTCTCCACCGCGCGGTCGACCACGGTCCTTGAACTGGCTGAGCTGATCTGGAAGAAGATCAAGGGCCCGGACGTGGAGTTCCGGTACGTCAGCGACGACCCCTTCCAGTACGACGTGGCCAAGAGGGTGCCGAACGTGGACAAGGCCCGGCGTGTTCTGGGTTTCATCGCGGACACGCCTCTTGACGTCATGTTGGACGAGGTCATCCCGTGGATCAAGCAGGCGGTCGCGGACGGCCGGATCTAGAGCGGGATCTGGAGCTGGCTGGAGGTCAACGATGGCACCACACAGCCCCGGCGCTACCGCTGTCGCCGCTGACCGGGCCGGCGTCACGCACCGGCGGTCGCGTGGGCTCGCCGCCCGCGCCGAGCTGTCGGACCGCCTCCGGTCCCTGTTCCCGCTGGACTCCGGATCGCCGATCCGTCCTGGCAAGGTGCTGCTCGCGCTGGCGGTGCTGGCCGCCGGCACCCTGATCTCGCTCGCCCGCCAAGGCGGGATCGGCGCGCTCGACACCATGTGGGCCGAGGACGGGCACATCTTTCTGGAACAGTCCGTGCGTTTGTCCGTGCTGGACGCGTTCACCACCACATATGCCGGATATCTGCATGTTGTGCCGAGGACGATCGCGGGGCTCACGGCTTTGTTGCCCCTGCGGGACGCGGCAGCGAGTTTCGCGGTCCTCTCGGCACTGCTGCTTGCCGCCACCGCTGTCTTCGTTTATGTCGCAAGCGGTGCCACGCTGCGGCACCGTCCGGTGCGGCTGGTATTGGCCGCTTCCTTCGTCGTACTGCCGATCGGCCAGGGCGAGGTCCTCAACAACGTTGCCGCGAACCTTCACTTCCCGCTGATGGCAGCGAGCTTGTGGGCATTGTTGTGGAATCCGCGCAGGCGGATTTTTGGCGCGGTCGCCGCACTCGTGCTGGCTCTTGCCGTGCTCTCTGATCCGACCATGATTCTGCTCGCTCCGGTTGCCGTGCTACGGGGAGTGCTGTTGCGCGGGGTCCGCGGGTGGGGCCCTGGCGGCGTGCTGCTGGCCGGAGTCGTCATCCAGATGATTCCCCGGGTGACTGGTCACACGGACCGCGCGTTCGCGCCGCTGGCGCTCAGCCCGTTGAAGATCCCGGTTTACTTTGCGCACAATGTGCTGGCTGGCGGGCTGTTCGGGGACAGGTTGCCAGGCCGTTCGGTGACATCCCCCCGGGCAGCGCTGTTCGTACTGCTGGCGCTCATGGTGCTTGGCGTGCTGGTCGCCCTTGCCTGGAAGCGCCGGCGGGCGCCATCCAGCTGGCTGGCTTTGATCATGGTGGGGCAGAGTGTGCTGTTTTATGCCGGGCCGGTGCTGCTCGCCGGTGCGGCAACCCCACGCTACGCACTCGCACCGGCGCTGATGCTCCTGTCGGCGGCCGCTGTCGTCGTGGACGCGACTGCCGACGATGGTGGCGACCTGCTTGCGGGCACAACATCCCGGCAGGCCGGATTGCGTCAGTACTCCTTCGTGCTGCTGCTGTTGCTCGCTATGGCAAGCGGGTTCCGGATGGACAACGCGCGCGGTGCCGGCCCCCGCTTCAGCCAGGAGCTGAGTACCGGCCGAGCGCGTTGTGCGGTCGCCCTGCCCAGCGCTGACTCCGGCTCGGTCACGGTCCGTGTCAGCCCGCCAGGATGGTCGGCGAGCCTGCCCTGCCAGGCCGTGCTGACCCGTTGACCGCGGTCACCATCGTGCGACGACCTTTCGGGCGTCGAAACCCTCAGCGTAGCGAGTGCCGCACTCGACTCCGCGTAGCCGCAGTACCGAACGGAAGGTCTCCTCGTCGAACCAGGGCTTCGCCTTCTGGCTGGGGAAGTGCTCGGTGATGTGGGCGAGCTTCGCCGCGACGGTTTTCGCCGACAACGGTACATAGAGCGTGGGGCGCATCGTGTTGCCATCCCACTTCGGGATCTCGTAGCCGAGAATCAGCGCTCCGCGAAACGCCTGCCAGGCAAGATCACCGATAGTTCGATGGTCCTGATGCGCATCGGTCAGTGACGGCGCGAACACCACATCAGGCTGGACCTGCCGCGCGATCTGGAGCAGCACATCCTTGACGCCGCCCCATTCCCGGGGGAGGAAGCCGTCCCGGACATCATGTAGATGCAGGGAGCCGAGCGAGCCGCCCCCCAGGTTCCGGGCGCTCGTCTCGGCTTCGGCGCCGCGTTCGCCCGATCCGGTGAAGACGACCCAGTGCACTGACGCTGTGGGATACCGGGCGAGGAGCTGGATGATGGTGCCGCCTGCGCCGATCTCCACGTCGTCCGCGTGCGCCCCGAGGGCGAGTATCCGGTAGCCGTGCCCATCGGCGGGCGGCGCGGCCGTCATTTCCAACATCGGCGATTACCCTCGCGTCGTGCGAAGGCGACCATGCATGCGCCAACCGTAGCCAGCCAGCCCGCCGAAGCGTTCAACCTCCACCGGTGCGCACCTTTCATCGTCCAGCATCCGGGTCGCCGTCGGCCGTGTCTACGATCATGATCGTGCGGTGCGCGGCCGGTTGGCACATCAGCTTCCCTTCCTGGGAGTACCCGGCCACGACAGCCGAACACCCAGGGCGGAGCGGGAAAATCTGTCGCAATGCCGCCGGACGGGCGCGCAACGACGGCTATCGATCATGCCGCGTGATCTCGGCCCGCGCTGTTCGCGGACCGTGCGCGGTGCGGCGGCCGCGCCCTGCTCGACGGCGATGGCCGGGTGCGACGGGAACGAGCCCGCACGGTCGGGTTTCGGCCAGGCCACGGGCCGTTCTCCCCGGAGAAAACGCCGGATCCCGCCGAGTGCCACGGCTTGCAGGAAGAACACCTGGGCCGCGAGGCGTACCGGCGCGGGCGGGTCGCCACCATGGATCATCGTCGCCAGGCTGCCCGCTCCCGCGACGTTACCGGCCAGGAACAGGCGCGCGACCCAGCTGCGCCGGGCCGCGGGAACGCTAACCCCGATCAGCATGACGTGGGCTATCGGCCCGAACGACGACCGTACCAGCCGGTGTCCCCACAGCTGTGGGGTGACCGGCAGGGCACCTGGCAGCAGCGCCTCCCTGCGGCGCCAGAGCATGTCGAGGTTGCCGGCCACCACCCGGGTCCGCCGTTCCCATTCCTCGCTGTACGTGGGGCTGGCGGTCTCGACCGAGTAGGCGGACGGCTCGTAGACGACCCGCAGTCCCGCCTCGGTGATGTCCAGAGCGAGCCAGGCGTCGTCCACCGCGACGTCCGGGGGCAGTGCCCGAAAGGCGTTCCGGCGGAACGCGAGCATCTCGCCGACGACTCCGATGGTCTGGCCGATAGCCGACTCGCACTGTTTCAGCCAGGACTCGAACCGCCAGTAGAAGCCCTGGACACCAGCGGGGTCGTCGACCCGCTTCTCGCCGGCGACCGCACCGACTGCCGGGTTACGGAAATGGCGCGCCGCTGCCCGCAGAGAACCGGGGGCCAGGTGCGCGTTCGCATCCGAGAGCACCACGATGTCGTGGTTCGCGGTGGCGACCCCCCGGTTGACGGCCTCGCATTTGCCCAGCCGCACCCCGGCCGACAGCACCGTGACGCCGGGGCGTCGAGCCGCCCGCGCGGTGGCCGAGTCATCCGCGACAACAATGATCTCAAGCGGGCCTGGGTATCCGGTGGCGGATAGCTCGTCGATTTTATTTTTGATCACTGTCGCCTCGCGGTACGCCGAGACGACCACGGACATTGACGGCCAGGCGTCAGGATCTTCCGGCTCCTCGGCCGGGTGGCCACGGCTTTTCAATGCGACGTATAGCGGATACAGAGCATGGCCGTACATGGCTGTCGCTCCTAGTGAGAATATCATTGCTTTGCGTCCAATGCTGCGTGCTCCCATCACGGAGGACACCGTAGTCTGTGTTCGTGGAATAACCATTTGAAGTCAGGATGTCATTGCCTGTTGCTCTAGGGCGCAGGCTGGGCGTCCGGGGGAGCGCATGCGGGAGAGTGGCTGATGGCTGACGCGGAGCGTTGGATTGTTGCGGTCGAAGAGCCGTTCCTGCCCGCTGACGCCGGTGGCCGGGTGGAGACGCTGACCTTTCTGGCCGCCGCCGCGGCGGCCAGAATCGGGCTGCGGGTGCTCGTCCCGACGCCCACCGCGCTCGACCTGGCCGCCTATCAGGCCGCGGTGCCCGGTGCTGCGATCATCGGACTACCGCGTGACCTGAGCGTGTCAGCGCATCTGGGGCTGGCGCCGTATGCCTATGCCTCACGCCCGATCGGCGCCCTGCGGCGTGTACTCGCTGTCACGCCGCCCTGTGCCGAAGCTGTGATCAGCTACAGCTGCCGGGCCGCGCATGTGGGCGAACAGATTGCCCGGGCCTGGCGCATTCCGCACCTTGTCCGTGCCCACAATATCGACTCCCAGTACTTCCGGGAACTGGCGGGCGCCGCCTCGTGGATGCGCTCGGTGGCCTATGGCATCGAATACCGCAAGCTGCGCAGAGCTGAACGCGTTCTGCACCGCTCGCCGACCGTCACCTGTATCGCGGACATTTCCGTGGAGGACCATGCCTGGCGCCGAGCGCGTTGTGGTACGCGCGCAATGCATCTGCCCCCGTTCCTGCCTGCCCAGGTGGGCACGGCGTCCGCCGAGGCTGGCATGATCAAGCGGGACCCCGGCCGGTTGTTGTTCGTCGGCTCCCTGGACACCCCGACCAACACCGAGGCGCTGCGCTGGTTTCTCGCCCACTGCTGGCCGGCCGTGCGTGCCCGCCATCCGCATGCCTCGCTCCAGGTCGTCGGGCGCCGGGGAGAAGCCGGTCTGCTGGCCTGGTTGCGGGGTCATGAGCAGGTCAGTGTCCATACCGATGTCACGAGCGTGCGGGGATACGTCACCAGCGCGGCAGTGTCGCTGAACCCGATGCGTTCGGGCTCCGGGGTCAACATCAAGGTGGTCGAGGCGATGGGAGCTGGTACCGCGGTGGTAAGCACGGGGATCGGCAGCCGTGGCCTCGGGTGGATACCCGGGCGTGATCTGCTCGTGGCGGAGGGCGCGCGCGGGTTCACCGACGCGGTCTGCCGGCTCCTGGACGCGCCCGGACTGGCTGTGCGGATCGGTGCCGCTGGGCGCGCGTTCGTCTCCCGCGAGCTCGACCGGGACGTGCTGCTGGAGCGGGTGCGGTCCGCGCTGGACCCGGCGCGTGGGGGCCATGAAGCCCGGGGGCCATGAAGTCCGGAGCTATGGTGCGGGCGGGCCAGCCAGGAGCCCCTTGAGGTATGAGCGATGTTCAGCCGCGGCGGCAGTGTCGCGCAGCGCCCAGGACAACACCGCGCGGCCCATATATCCGGCCACGAGCATCGCGCGCATCTGCCCTACCCGCGCCGGGGAGTTGTGCAGCGCCAGGTAGGTCACCATGGACGCGCCGCGCATCCGCAGCATCCAGGTCCTCGGCGCGCCTGAGCTGCCCGAGCCGTGCGGCACCAGCAGGTCCGTCCGCAGCCGTTGCCGCAGGCCGGCGTCACGGATCCGGCGCCCCAACGCCATATCCTCGTTGTAGACGAAGAAATTTTCGTCAAATCCACCTAGCGAAAGAAATGTTTCACGGCGGACGGCCATGCAGGCTCCGGTGAGCCACTCGACGTCTATCGGTTGGCCGATCTTCGGGCGAGCGAACAAACCGGCGGTCGGGACGATTTTATGCGCTCCAAGCACATGTATGAGGACCCGGCGCCGGGTCGGTTCCCAGCCCCCGTTGCCCAGCTCCGGCCGGTTGTCCGGGCCGATCGTCGTAGCGGCGCTGGTGGCGAGGCCCGGATCGGTACGGACATCCTCCACGAGCCAGGTGATGACCTCGATCGTCGGCCGGCTGTCCGGGTTCCCGAAGAGCAGGTAGTCGTAGCGCGACGTCCGTACTCCGATGTTGGCGGCCTTGGCGAATCCCTGGCCGCCACCGGAATCCACGTAACGACCGTGTGGCATGTCGGCGATGAGTTCGTCGACGCGGTCCGCGCCGGCGGCGTTGTCGACGATCACGATCGGGATGTCCGTGGGGAGCCCGGCCAGCATCCGCTCGAGCTGATCTCGGCTGTGATAGCTGACGACCACGAGCTCGAACGGCCATGTCTGTTGACTGCTGGAGTGAGTTGTCGTTACTGACCGTAGTTCGCGCACGTTGTGAGTGTGCCAGGTTGCCGTGCGCGGCTGGCGGGCTCTCGCGTCCGTGGACGGTGTGATGATCCGATTGAAGTGGGTATCCCGCAGGGGGATCCCGGCCCGGTGACGGGCCGCGCACGCTGGCCGGGCAGCCGGGTGGGATGGGTACGGCCCGCTGTCAACGGGTGGTGGGTAGCAGCCATCGCGTTTCGGATCCGGCATAGGAGGACATGTGGATGAAGGTGCTCATCACCGGTTCTGAGGGCTACCTGGGCGCGCTGGTCGCGCCCGAGCTGATGCGTGCTGGCCACGAGGTCCTCGGTCTGGATACGGGTTACTACAAGTCCGGCTGGCTCTACCGGGGCGCTGATCGCAGTCCGCAGACCCTGGACCGGGATCTGCGCCGTGTCACGATCGACGACCTGGCCGGCATGGACGCGATCGTGCACATGGCGGAGCTGTCCAACGACCCGCTGAGTGAGCTCTCGCCGGAGGTCACCTACAAGGTGAACCATGGGGGTTCCGTCCGGCTCGCGGCGCTCGCGAAACAGGCCGGCGCGTCCCGGTTCGTCTACATGTCGTCGTGCAGTGTTTACGGCATCGCGGTGGGCCGCGGCGTCACCGAGAGCGCCGCGCTCAACCCGCAGACCCCGTACGCGCGGTGCAAGGCTCTGGTCGAGCGTGACGTCGCGGCCCTGGCGGGCGAGGATTTCTCCCCCACCTTCCTGCGTAACGCCACCGCGTACGGCGCGTCCCCGCGGATGCGTTTCGACATTGTGCTCAACAATCTTTGTGGACGTGCCTGGACAGCCGGTGAGATCGCGATGACAAGCGATGGGACGCCGTGGCGCCCCCTTGTGCATGGCCTGGACATCACCAAGGCCGTCCGCTGCGTGCTTGCCGCGCCCCGTGAGGTTGTTCACAACGAGGTGTTCAACGTCGGCAGCGGTGCGCAGAACTATCAGATAAAGGAGATTGCGGACCTGGTCGCGAGCGTCTTCACCGATTGCCGCCTGAGCTTTGGGGACAGCGTTGGGGACAATCGCAGCTACCGGGTCGACTTTGACAAGATACATGCTGTTCTGCCGGGTTTTTCGTGTGACTGGGACGCGCGGCTGGGGGTCCGGCAGCTTTACGAGGTCTTCGCGCGCGTCCAGCTTGCCGGCGAGACCTTCACCGGCCGCGACCACAGCCGGCTCAGGCAGCTCCAGTACCTGCTTGACACCGGCCAGGTCGACGCCGATCTTTTCTGGACGTATTGATGATCATTACGCCGACCGCGCTGGCCGGGGTGTTCGTGGTGGATGTCGAGCCCGTGGCTGACTCCCGCGGCTTCTTCGCCCGGACCTTCTGCGCGCGCGAGTTTGCCGCGGCGGGCCTCGCGCCCGAGACGGCGCAGTGCGGCGTCGCCTTCAACCGCGTCGCCGCGACGATCCGTGGGATGCACTGGGCTGCCGAGCCGGTGCGGGAGACCAAGCTCGTGCGCTGTACGCGCGGGGCTGTGTTCGATGTTGTCGTGGACGTCCGTCCCAGGTCGGGGACTTATCTTCGGCACGTCGCGGTCGAGCTGACCGCGGACAGCCGCCGAGCGCTCTTCGTCCCGGCCGGGTTGGCGCACGGGTACCAGACGCTTGTCGACGCCACCGAGGTGACATACCAGATGAACGTGCCGTTCGAACCCGGCCATGAGCGCGGTGCCCGCTACGACGATCCCCGCCTTGGGATCAGTTGGCCACTGGCCGCCACAGCCGTGTCCGCCAAGGACCGTGCCTGGCCGCCGCTTGAGGCACCACCAGCTGCCACCGGCTGACCAGTGGTTCCACGTCCACACAGCCGCCGGCCTGGCCGCCTCTCCCGGGTGAGCCTCTACCATGGGGCACTGGCCAGGTTCCGCCACGGCCCGCGGGTGCGTGGAAAGAACGTGATTGCGTGCTTTTCGCCTGCTGGGGAGGCGATGAGCTCGCGACACACCGGGCGGTGGAAGTAGTCACCCATGGCAGGCGGTGTGCCGTGCGCATGGAAGTCGTCACAGCCATCGCATGTGCCTCATCTCGATCTGGTTGGGCCGTCGATCAGTTCGGGCAGCGGGCCAGTGGTGGCATAACCATGATTTTCGCGTCCCGCCGGGGCCGCAGGATTCAGGAGGGGAGCGCATGTCAATCGAGCACGCCGGCCAGTCAGGGACCCGCGGGCAGGCCGCGGCCGTACCGGTCGCGGCCTGCCGCTCGTGCGGTGGGCCGCCGCCGCGCCCGTTCCTGACGCTTGGACACACCCCCATCGCCAACAGACTGTTGCGGCCGGATGACCTGGCCGGGCCTGCGCCGGTCTTCCCGCTGGAAGTCGGTTTCTGTAGTTCCTGCACGCTGGTCCAGCTCACCTACGCCCTACCGGCTGAAGAGATCTTCAATGCGGACTATCCCTATTACTCGTCATTCAGCGACACGCTCTGCCGGCATGCTGAAAAACACGTCATCGATCTGATCGCAAGTCGCAATCTCGGTCCCGACAGCCTTGTCGTGGAGATCGCAAGTAATGACGGCTACCTGCTGCGGGCGTTCATCGAGCGGGGGATCCCGGTGCTCGGCATCGAACCGTCACCCGGGCCCGCGGAGGCGGCCCGTAAGGCTGGTGTGCCGACCCGCACGGAGTTCTTCGGTGCCGACCTCGCCCAGGCACTGGTTGCCGACGGGCTGCGCGCGGATGTCATCATCGCGAACAACGTGCTCGCGCACGTACCCGATCTGAACAGCTTCGTGGCGGGTATGTCAGTTCTGCTCGCGGACGATGGGATCATCACCGTGGAGAACCCGGGCGTGGGGGCGTTACTGGCAAACACCGAGTTCGACACGGTTTACCACGAACATTTTTGCTATTTTTCCACCATCGCGGTGGACGCCCTCATGCGTCGGCACGGTCTCAGCATGGTCGGGGTGACGGAATTTCCCGAGCTCCACGGCGGCACGCTGCGCTGGCGGATGCGGCGGGCCGCGGCCGATTGTGACGTGCCGCAGGTCCGCGAGCGCCTCGACAGGGAGCGCGCGGCCGGCCTGGACACCTTCGAGCGCTATGCCGGCTTCGGTGTTGACGTGCGTGAACTGCAGGCGGAGCTGCTTGCGCTCCTGCGGGAGCTGGCCGGGCACGGCCGGACGGTGGCCGGCTACGGTGCCGCGGCAAAAGGCGCCACCCTGCTGAACTCGAGCGGTATCACCACCGGCCTTGTCCAGTACGTGGTTGACCGCAACGTCCACAAGCAGGGCAAGTACATCCCGGGCGCGCGGATGCCGATCCTTTCTCCGGCGGTCCTGGCCCAGCGCCAGCCCGACTACCTGCTGTTGCTGGCCTGGAATATCCGGGACGAGATCATGGAGCAGCAGGCCGCGTATGCCCGCCGCGGCGGCAAGTTCATCGTGCCGGTTCCTCGGCCGGTCGTTTGCTGACGTTCGTGCGCGGCCTGCCGCGTCCGGGGAAGCCGGCGGTCGACAAATATTTGATCATGAAATTTTCCGTGCGCTCGAAGGCCCCGGGAGAACCGGGAAGCGTGGTGGCGGCCGATGGATGATCCTGTTGACCGCCGGCCCGCGGCAGGGCGCGGGCTGACGGAGGAGGGGCACATCGAGACGTTTGGGCGGATCGACTACAAGCCACGCCGGTACGGTCATCCACGCGAACATCCACCGGATGACCCTGCCGGTACCCGGGCCATCCGGTATGTTCCCGCCCGCCCGCGCCTTGAGGGGCTGGTCGATCTTTCGCGGCCACGGGCCGAGGACGGGCGGGAGCCCATGGTCCGCCGCGGCCGGCGCCAACGGGGCATCGGTCACGCCAGTGGCCGCTCGAAGGCCCTGTGGACGCTGGGCGACCAGGTCCTTTCCAGCGGTACCAACGCGCTCATCGCCTTCACGGTCGCCCGGCAGGTCTCGGCGGGCCAGTTCGGTGCGTTCTCGATCGCCTTCGCGCTGTTCGCGCTGATCATCGGCTTTTCCCGGGCGGCCAGTACGGCACCCATGGGTATGAAGTACGCCGATGCCTCCCCCGGGATCTTTCGGGCGGCGACCGCCGCGGCGACCGGTACGGCGCTGGTTCTCGGGATGATCACTGGCGGGTGCCTGGTTGCCGTCGGCACGGTACTGGGCGCGACGGTCGGTCTGACGGTGGTCGCGATGGGCCTGGTCATGCCAGGCCTGCTCCTGCAGGACGCCTGGCGTTACGTCTTCATCGCCCAGGGAAAGCCCGTGAAGGCCGCGGTGAACGACGCGGTGTGGACTGTGATCCAGCTGGGTGGCGTATTCGTTCTCTGTCAGCACGGCGTCCACTCGTCCGCGACATTCGTGCTTGTGTGGGGCGCGGCCGCCGCGGTGGCCGCGGTGGGAGGTGCCGTCCAGTCCGGCTGCTGGCCCGCGCCGGGCAGGTCCCGTGCATGGATCACATGTCACCGCGAGGCTGCGGGTTACCTGAGCGCCGAGTACATCACCGTGCAGGGCGCCCAACAGGGGTCGACGCTGCTGATCGGTGTATTCGGCACCGAGCTCGCGGTCGGTGCGCTGCGGGGGGTACAGACCCTTCTCGGCCCGACCACGATTCTTGCCGTCGGAATCATCAGCTTCGCGGTTCCGGAGTTCTCCCGCCGACGGGAGATGCCCGCACGGGCACGTATGCGCTCGGCAGCCATACTTTCCTGCCTGGTTGCCGGCGCCGGCGTGCTGTGGGGTGTGTTGTTCCTGTTTGTTCCCGATCGCGTTGGTATTGCACTGCTCGGTGACACATGGGCACAAACCCGCGGCATACTCGGTTTGACGATTATTCAGCAGGCGGGCGCGGCCGCCACGGTCGGCCCGGCGTGTATGCTTTACGCACTTGGCCAGCCAAAGCTCACTTTCCGCGTTCACTGTGTGCTCGCGCCGGCTTTGTTCGTGTTCCCGGTGGCCGGTCTGGCGTGTTGGGATCTGCGAGGGGCTGTTGTCGGGTACATCGCCGCGTTCTGGCTGACCGTGCCGTTGTGGTTCGTGCTGCTGCGCCGCGCCGCCTACCAGGCTAAGGCGTCATCCCGCGGCAGGGCCGGATCTCCCAGCGGGGCGGTGGCTCCAGCCACGGCACAGCACCCGGGCAAAGCGGATGATTTGCCGGGTGATCCATCGGCTGGCCGGCATCGTCGGGGCGGGCGGCAGATGCGGCAGATATCGTGAGTTCTCGGCGGAGCACGTTCTGTTCTGATCATGTCGTTGTGGTGGCGATGACCTTGGAACGCCCGGCAGCAGGGGTGCGGATCAAGGAACAGGGCTGGGGCGCGTGCATCGCGAAGCGGAAGATCTGGAGGAAACGCGTCGAGATGGTTTCGCGGTGAGACTGCACATCGTTTACCGATCCGTCGGCAGCGAGAATCGCAAGGACCGACCGGGTTTTTACAACAAGTCGCTGGCCCTGGCCTCGCTGTTGCGCGCGGTGGACAATGTTGATATTGAGACCGAACTTGTCTTCGTCAACGACGGGCCCATCCCCGCCGGCCGTCTGGAGATGATGGCCGGAGCCGGCGAGGTTCTCGGCGTTCGTTGCGGCAGCAACCGAGCGTCGTATCGATGGGTGCTGCGACTGCCCCGGCTGCGCGGCTGGTCGCCGGCTGATCTCGTCTGGTTTTCCGAGGACGACTACCTGTATACGGCCACCAGCCTGCGGGGTCTCATCCAAGCCGCGAATGAGCTGGCCGTCGCCGATTATTTCACCCTGTATGGTTCGACGCGTTTCGATCCGGCGGCCACCCGGCGCTCACCACTGATCGATGCGCGGGCCCGTTCCCAGGGGGATCCTGAGGCCGTACTCTTGGGCACAGCGCGCTGGTACCGGGCGGCGAGTTGCACCAGCACCTTCGGTGCGCGGATCGGGGCGCTGCTTGCCGACGAGCGGCTGTTGCGCAGCTGCCCGTTCGTCGGCGAGGCCTGGGACCACGCCACCTGTCTGGCCTACCAGGGATATCGACCGTTCGGCCTGCGGGAGCTTGCCGGCGGCAGGCCGGATCCCGGGCATATGGGCCGGCCGCGGGCTGCGGTTCGTCGAGGCGCGCTGGTCTGCGTGCGCAGCGTCGCCAACGCTGTTGCCCTGGCCCGGCCACAGCGCGCGCGGCGGACCCTGATGGCACCGGATCCAGATCTTGTCACGCATATGGAGCAGCGGTTTCTTGCGCCGGGCACCGACTGGGCCGCCGCGGCCGCCGCGGTCACGCAGTGGTCGCGCAGCCGTGATCAGGAGGGGCTGTGGGTCCGTTAGAGCGACCGGCAACAGGAGCGTGGATCAAGGAGATCTTCGATGTGCCGATCTCACCTGACTCGAGGGGAGCGCGCGGGTGACCCCGGTTGTCCAGCCCTCCGCTGAGCTGCCCCGGGGCACTGCGGGGGTGTCACTGGTGCGGATTCTGGGGCGTCGCTGGCTGGCGATTGTCATAGCGGTGGTCATCGGCGCGGCGCTGGCGCTCATCCTCGCCAAGCGACAGGCCCCGGTCTTCCAGGCGACGGGCCGGGTGTTCCTGAACACCTCGAACGCGGCGCTCGGCGCGGGTTCGGTCGACGCGACCAGGGCCGTCCAGACACAGGCCCAGTTCGCCGACTCCACCGCGGCCCTGGACCTGATCGCTGAGCAGCTCAAGGTGCCGCGGCTCTACGTGGCCAAACGGTTGAAGGTAACGCCGTCGGGGGAGGGCTACTTCTTCACGATCGTCGGCAGGGACAGCACCGCGGAGCGGGCGACACAGCTCGTCCAGTCTACCGAGACCGCTTACCAACAGCTACTTTCCCAGTACGGAAACGACAGCAGTGGTACTGTCCAGCGACTGACAAGCCTGCGCGATGAGATCTACAAAAACCTTCAGAAGCTACAGGCCCAGCAGGCCGCCCTGCCTCGTAATGCTGACGATCAGATTCTTGCCAGCCAGATCAGCAATCTCAACTCACAGCTCGCGGACCTCAACCGGCGGATTCCCGAGGCGCAGGTCAACGCCGCGTTGACCGCTGGTTCGGTGACCCTGGCGGAGCCCGCGCGTGCTGATGGCCAGGTCGCACCGCACCTGTTCCGTAACACGCTGGTCGGCGCGCTGGTCGGGCTCTTCCTGGCGGCAGCGGTGGTCTGGTGCGCCTACCTGCGCAGGCCAACAGCGCTCGACGGGCGTGGTGCGGCCGCCGCGCTGGATGCTCCTCTGATCGCCGCGGTTTCCGGTAAGCGGGGCGGTGGGCTGCCGACCGACGCCCTTGTCTCGGCCATGTCAGCGGTATTGTCGCCCGCTGTCACAGTGGTGGCCCTCGCTCCGGCGACGCGGGGCGATCTGAGCGCGGACCTGGTGGCGGCCGTTTCCGCAAGCTGGTCAGACGACCAGGGCGTTGTGTTGATCATTGATGCCTCCGCGGAATCGGAGGTTCGTGCGCCGCTGGAGCGGTTGCCTCGGGCGGTCTCCGGCGAGCTGCCCCGCTGGGCGCACGAGCCGACCTGCCTGGCCCGCTCATCCGGTACCGGCCGGGGGCATCTGCTGTACAACCGGGTCGCGCCGGCACGAGCCGCCCGCCCCGGTGGCCTCGCGCCCATCCTGGCGGACCGTGCTCCCGCGGTCGATCTCGTCATTCTGCTGGCCCCGGCGCTCGACGAGCTTCCGATGACAGCGGTGCCCGCCACACAGGCGGATGCCATCATCGTTTTCGTCAGCGGCGACTCCCCGCTCAAGGAGCTGTCGCGGATCCCGCGGCACTGGCCGGCGTTGGCCGAGCGGATTGTGGGCGTGGTCTTCGACGGGCGATCCGCTGTCCGGCGGTCCGCGCATGACGTGGCGCCTGTGAGCGCCACTGACGACCTTGTCGGTCCGGTCATGGGCGCGAGCGGCCGTGCCGCCGCCGCACCGGGCACCTCATCGAGCCCGTCGAGGGATACTGGGCGTCGCAGGAGCGGCAACAAGGAGGTTACGGACCGCTACCTTCGTCCCATGGGCAAGCGCTGAACGCCGGGGCGGTCACGGGAGGTGCTCGTGGCTGACGTCCGGACCGTCCATGCGCTCGGGGATGTCCCACGGACCAACCTGGATGGCCGCCTATGGCAACAAGCCTGACAATCCGCATCCCACGGAGCTGGGTGATCCCCGATCCGGATGCCGCGGTTACCGACCCGGCCGTGGTGCGCCGGCCGCTACGGCTGCTGACCATGTTGCTGTTCGGGGAGGTCTTCCTCCAGCGGCTGGCGGTCCCGGTCGGTTCCGCCCAGGTGCCGCTGATGCTGCCCGGGGTCCTCGGCGGCGCCGCGGTGTTGCTCGCGCGGGGTGACCTGGTGGCCGACATGGGCCGTACCCAGGCATATCTGGTCGCTATGGCGGCGTGCGTCAGCTCGGCGCTGGTCGTTTTCACCCGGGGCCTCGATGGCAACTCGCTCACGTCGCTGCTCTTGCTGGTGGTGACCTATGCGCCGTTCTGTTGTCGCCTGCGTGCTGACACGTCGGCGGCGCTCTTCCCTCGGCTGCTCGACCGTTTCGCGGTCATGACGGCAGTGCTGGCCGGCTTCGCGGTGGCGCAGTTCGGCCTTCAGCTGCTGGGCTGGCACTACAGCGACATCATCGGCGGGATCGTGCCACCCGAGCTGCTTATGCGGAACTTCAACACATCCTATCCGGTGGCATACGGCGCCAACCTGTACAAGGCGAATGCGTTCGTCTGTCTGGAGCCGTCCTTCTGCTCGCAGTTCCTCGCCATCGGTCTGGTTGTCTCGATATTGCGGGGTGTGCGCCGGTGGCGTTTGCCGCTCCTCGTGGTGGCGATACTGACCACGGTCTCGGGGACTGGCGTGATCCTGCTCGCCGCCGCGCTGGTGCTGCTCGCGGTCCATAAAGGACCTCGGTTCGCGGCAACGGCGGTGGCTGGTCTCGCGCTGGTGGTGACCGCCGTGAGTTTCACCCCGGCGGGGGACGTGTTCGCCGAACGCGCCACCGAGACATCCACGAGCAGTTCCAGCGGCAGCCTGCGTTTCGTCCAGCCCTACACCCGGACCTACGACCGGCTGGGCGGTGATCCGCTGACCGTGCTCTTCGGCTCCGGGCCGGGCTGGTCTGATCGGGATGCCGACGAGTTCATGCACAGCACCGGCCTGCCGTTGAACTACGCCATGCTGCCCAAACTCGTCCTCGAGTACGGTCTCGTCGGTGGGGCGGCCTTCCTGGTCCTGATCGTGCTGGCATTCGTGTGCGGATCCCCGTCGTTCGTCCTCTCCGGCGCGCTGCTGGTCTTCTACATGGTGTTGTCGAGCAGCCTGCTCAGCCCGGTTGTGGTTTACCTGGGGCTGCTTCTGCTGACCTGGTACGCGCGTGATATCTGGTACGTGCCCCAGCGGGGCCTTGGCGGGTCTTCGGTCCGGTCACGGGCGACCCGGCGGGTTTCCTGACCGCTTAGGG
>NZ_CAKJTM010000034.1:0-1018 GCF_917627345.1 Protofrankia sp. CiP3
CCGGCAGCCAGCCCGGCGCCGCTCTCCGGCGGGGCACGCGCGCGCGCGGACGCGCTGGCGGAACAGATCACGGCGCTGGCCACCGGGCTCACCCGCGCGCTGGACGGGTTCGTCCATGAGATGGCGGCCCTCGGCGATATGGCGGCAACGGAGGCACGAGTCGAGACCGTTGAGGCCGAAGCGGCCGAACGGGTCGCCGAAGCGGTCGCCCGGTCGGTCCGGGCCGAACAGGTCGCCCGCGAGGCGCAGGCCGCGCGGATCGAGGCCGAGGCCGTCGCGGCTGAGGCGGTCGCCGCGGTAGACCAGCTCGACGAGCGGCGGGCCGGCCTGGAGGCCGAACGGGACGCGTGTGCCGCGGCCCGCGACGAGGCACAGGCCGCCCTTGACGCGGTGCGCGCCGAAGCCGCGGCCGCCCTTGAGCAAGCCCGGCGGGATGCCGACACCCGGATCGAACAGGCCTGTACCCAGGCGGCTGAGGAGATCAGCCAGGCTCGTCAGGCCGCGGATGCCGCTGTCGCGACGGCACGCGGCGAAGCCACGGCCGCCCTTGCGCGGGCCCGGGAGGAAGCTGCCCAGGCCCTTGCCGCCGCAGCCGCGGCCCGTGATGCGGCGCTGGCCCGGGCGGAGGCTTTCGAGCGGACCGCGACCGAGGCTCGGGCGGAAATCGAGCGGTTGCGCGCCGACCTGCTTCGCCAGCAAGAGATCACCGATGCCGCGATCGCCCGCATCCACGCTGATGCCGACAGGCGGCTGGACAACGCACAACGGGTGGCGGACGAACGCCAGGGGGTGCTCGTCGAGGCCAGGGCGGACGCCCGGGCCCGCGCCGAGCGCGCGGAACGGCAAGTCGACGAACTCGCCGCCGAGCTGCGCGCGGTACGGGCAGAGCTGACCGCGGCCCGTGACAGCCTCCGCGGGGCTGGGCAGCCCGCATCCCAGATACATCACCCCGATAGTAACGGTCAGTCACATTAAGAACACCCGGCGGCCGGGGTGTGCCGCCAGCGGCCCCGGGCGG
>NZ_CAKJTM010000034.1:1478-49212 GCF_917627345.1 Protofrankia sp. CiP3
CTCTCAGGTCGGCAGATAGCCGGGGAGCCCGCCCCGGCACCGCGGGCGGCGCAGGACCACCCGCCGGGAACCGTCTGGCAACAGGCGGAGCCGCTCCAGCTCCCAGTCACCGAACTCGGCATGCAGGGTGAGTACCGCCAGCGCCTGAAGTCGATCAGTTCCGGGCGGTAGGTACAAACGTTGATACTCCACGTCCATGGCGCCACCGTAACGACACGGTGGACGGTGAGAGTGACGAACCCTCGGGTTCACCCTGCCTGTCACGGCACGTAAAGACCAAGGAACGCAAGCGCGGCATACACCACCATCATCGCGGCGCTCACCGTCAGGACAAGACGCCAGACATCATCACGCCGGGTAAGAGCGGTCGCGACAAACAGGAACGGGAAGGTTCCGTACGCATACCGTTCACTCGAATCAAGATTACTACCAGTGAGTACGGCGGCCATCGTCATGGCGGCCCACAGCGTGTACGAGGCCGGTAGCGTCCGCGCCATCATGACGAGCAGCAGCGCGAACAGCGCCAGCCATGGAACGTGCAGGCCGGTGCCTACTTCGCCGTGGGTGATTCCCCGGGCCGCCGTCCAGAGCACAGCGGCGGGATTCGACGAGCTGCCATGCAACGACTGCTGCCGTTGCACCCGCAGCGGCAGCAGCGCGTCCGCGTAGGCGATCCACGACCACAGCCCGAACAGCGCGCACCCGGCCGCGGGCGCGACAACCGCAGCCGCCCGCCGCAGCCGCTCCGCGACAGCGGCTGTCCCGAGCCCGCGAACGGTCTCGACAGCCGCTGGTACGACCAACAGGATGCCAACGGGACGGCACAGCCCCGCCAGCAGCCCGCAGGCGGCGGCGAGCTCCCACCGCCGGGTGCGCAGGCCCGCGAACACGCCAACGGCCAGCAGCCCCCACAACGCCTCGGTATAGCCCATGACCAGCACAAATGCGGGCGGCGCCAGCGAGGCCAACCACACCAGGCGAGACGTTGCCGCCGCGTCGAAGCCCTCATACCTGGCCAGCCAGGCGAGGGCTGTCACAAAAACAAGGGCGATCACGTTCACGAGGAGCAGCAGCGTGATGCCGGTGTGACCGCCCAGCCCGGGAAGCAGGGCGGCCCCACGGACCAGCAGCGGCAACAACGGGAAGAAACGCAGCCCCTGCCCGCCGGCTCCGGCATACCCGTGTTCGGCGATACCCGCGTACCAGCCGGCATCCCAGCCAAGCAGCCCAGTCAGCGTGAACGGTCTGCCCGTGGCTGGCTGCCCCGCGCCAAGCTGCCCGGTGATGTAGCGGGCCAGGGCATAGGCCGCGCCAGTGACGACCCGGGTGGCACACCAGGCAAGGACTATGTCACGCAGGGGCAGCGTCCGCCATCCCCGTGTGCTCGGCGTGCCCTGGCGGGGATGGGGATGGGGATGGGGCTGCACGTGGAGCGCGGCCCGCGGTTGCGACGGCGACGCGGACAACCATCACGCCCTAGGGCTGGAAGCGCAGGAGGGTGAAGTTCTCCCACACCCTGGCCGGTGTGCCCTGCCGCATGACCTCGTCAGCCCGCGGACGGCTGTCCTGGAGACGGCCACGGACCTGAGTGCACAGGGTCTCATACGTCCGATAGGCACCTGAGCCGGCGAGGAACACGTTGTTGGCGGGGCCGGCCTCGGCGAGCGCCCTGTCCGCGACGATCACACCGTTCGCCTTCGCGTTGCGCTCCTGGTAGTCCGTCCAGTCAACCCGGTCCGGCGGCGCGTAGGTCGGAACGACATGTACGTGCATCCAGGCCGGGACGGTGCGGGAGAGTCCCGGGCCGAGCTGGTCCGGGCAGACGAGCAGCACATCACCGGGACGGCCAAGACGTGCCAGCGCCGACGCGGCCTCGCTCGCCTGGGTGCGGGTCCGGGACAGGTCGCCGTAACCACCGACGAGCCCGAGCAGCGCGCACACGACGATGATCCCGCGGAACAGCCGACTGTCCACCGCGACAGTCGCGCCAAGCCCGATGACCAGCAGGAACGGAACGAACGCGGTGGCGGTGTAACGATCCGCCCAGGCGTTGCCCACCACCTTCCCCGCGGCCACGGCGACGAACAGCGTCATGGTGGCCAGGAGGAACAGCGTCCGGCCGGGCTCCATGCCCTTCAGGTCGAACAGCACGTACCGGCCGTCGACCGCTCGGCCCGCGACACCGGCGGCGGCAAGCCCCGTGATGAGGAACAGCAGTGTCCGCCCCTGGGTGGTGGGACCACCTGCCCACTGCCCGTAGGCGTGCGCGATCGCCGCGAACGTCGCTGGTTCTCCCCACGGTGTTCCGGTGTGCGCCATCTGGTAGGAGAAACCTCCCAGCCAGGGGGCGAACACAAGGCTCCCGGCGGCGATACCACCGAGCGCCACCAGCGGCGCCCGGACACCCCATGCCGGCCGCGGCCTCGCCAGGACCAGCAGAAGCCAGCCAGCCACGGTGAACAGCAGGTAGAAGCACCAGTAGTGGGTGAGCGCCAGCATGCCCGAACACAGCGCCAACGCGGCGACCGAGCCTGGTGAGCGCCGCCGCAGCGTGGCTTCCAGCGCCAGTCCGCCAGCCGCGGTCAGCAGCACCACCAGGCTGTACATCCGCGTCTCGGTGGCGAAGTACAACGCGAACGGTGAGGTGAGGTAGAGCACTGCGGTGACCCGTGCGGCCCGGACGCCCACGACCCGCCGAGCCAGCAGGAACAGCGGCCCGACAGCGGCCAGGTTCATCAGGGCCGACAGCGCCCGCACCGCGAACGTGCCGACGCCGAACAGCTCGATCCAGCCGTGCAACAACAGGTAGTACAGCGGTGGCGAGCCATCCTGGCGAAGTCCGTCGAACAGCGTCGTGCCAGGCCCGGTCAACGGAAGCCGCGCAATGGCGACACTCTGCGCCTCGTCCAGCCACAACGCCTGGCGGGCGGAAAAACGCACCACCACCGCTACCGCAAGGAAAACGAAAAGTACCGCCTTGAAAGCAAGGCCAGCCCGTTTCGCGCGGGGCCGGCTCTCCGCGGCCGGCCCCGGGATGTTCTCCAGCGGCCGCACGGCCACGTCAGTCACGGTCAAGTCCCCCCTTCTGCTCCCGCGACTGCGCTAACGCGGTGCCTTCGCGTAACCGGGAGAGACCTCCTCGTGGTAGTCCTCCTCCACGTTGACGCCCCACACGTCGTGCTCGGCTCCGTCAACGAGGTTCTGCACGGTAAGCAGCGCGGTGTACATGGAGTGATCCTGATTGTTGTACCGGTGCATACCGTTGCGGCCTACCGGGTGGACGTTTGGCGTGGCCTCGGCCAACCAGCCACGCATGATTTCCACGTTCTTCTTGTAGTCCGCGTCATAGAACGGGTAGGCCTTGGGCATGCGGACCACGAAACCGCGTTCCACCTGGTCCGCCGGGACAAGACCCAGCTGCGCGAGCTCCTTGGAGGCGAGCGCGATCAGGTCTTCGTCCGGCATCGACCAGGTCTCGTCGCCCTCGAACACGAAGTACTCCATGCCCAGGCAGGTGCGCCCCTCCTTCACCAGGAACGGCGACCACGAGGCGAAATTCTGGATGCGCCCGACCAGCAGCTCGGGGGAGTGCACGTAAATCCAGTTGTCCGGAAAACCAGCGGACTCGGGCACCACGAGCGCGACGGTGAGGAAGTCACGGTAGCGCAGCGCGTTTGCCGCGGCCAGCACATGGTCGGGGGCGGGCGGGTCCATGACCCGGATCAGCGAGGAAAACGACATCGACGATATGATCTCGTCTCCGCTGTAGTGGTGCTCGGACCCGATGTCGGTCCGGGAGGCCTCCGGCGCGCCCGCTCCGGGACCGTACCCACCGGTGACCACGGTGGTCACGCCGGTGGCCCGGCCATCCGCATGGTGAATCCTGCGGACCTTCTCCTCAAAAACGATCTTCCCGCCACGCTTGGAGATTTTGTCCGCCGCGGCCTCCCACATCATTCCGGGCCCGTGTTTCGGGTACTGGAACTCCTCGATGAGAGAGGCGATGTCCTTTTGGTTCCGTTTCGGCATGACCGCGTTCACGATGGCATTGAGCAGCGAGAGGTTCTTGATACGCTGCGCGGCCCAGTCCGCCTCGATCGTGTTGGCCGGCACCCCCCACACCTTCTCGGTGTAGGTCTTGAAGAAGATCCCGTACAGGCGCCAGCCAAAACGGGCCGCGACCCAGCCCTCGAATTTCGTCTGATCCTGGGGCGGCCGGACCCGCGCCCAGCCGTAGGAGAGGATGCAGCGCACCGCCTCGAGCACACCGAGGCCGCGCAGGGCATTACCGGCACGCAGCGGGTAATCGAATAGTTTCCCGTTGTACATGATGCGGCTCGACCGCGGGCGCATCAGAAAGTCCTCATCAGGCAAAATCTCGTGCCAGAGGGCCTCGACCTCGGGCACCTTGGTGAAGAAGCGGTGCCCGCCGATGTCGAATCGCCAGCCTTCACGCTCCGCGGTGCGACTGATGCCCCCCACCGTCGAGTCGCCTTCGAGGACCGTCACGGGCACGTCCCGCTTCACCAGCTCCCAGCCAGCTGTTAGACCTGCCGGTCCGGCTCCGATAACGATGACCTCGGGCTTTTCGGCCACTGTGCCTGACCTCTCCTCAACTTCGCACGCGATGGTCATCCGCGCGACACACCAAGAAGCCGGTGGACAATAGTCCGGCTCGGCTTCTCAGTCTGGCATGAGCCAGGCGGGCACCTGCCCGCGCCCCCTCGCGATTGCCCGGCACGATCTCCCGGCCGAACCCGTTCCGCGTCAGCCCGGCGGCTGGGTAAGGCTTCTGGCATGGTGCGGGTCATGGCTGCGTTCCTACCCGGCCGGGCGAACAATCCGACCACCGCATCCGGGTGGTTTCGGCACGATCTCCAGGCCGGCGGGAAGGTGGGTCCGCTGCTGCTGGGCTGGTGTGCCGTCGCGGCGGGCATCGCCGCGGGCGACGGGCGCGGTCCCTGGCCGTTGGCGTTGGTGCTGGCCGGGTGGGGCGCGGTGCTCGTCGGTGTCGGCAACGTGGTCGTCGGCAACATGGCCGGCAGGGATGTCCGCGCTGGCCGCGGAGCGGTCTGGGTGACGCTGGCCGCGGTCCTCGCGGCCGGTGTGACGATGCGGCCTCGCTACTACGCCGCCGGCGGGTGGGCGGACGTCTCCGACGCGCTCGGCGTGGCCGGCGGGCTGCTCACCGCGGGGTCGATCCTGTGGTGGCTACGCCGGGTGCCGAGTGACCGCGCCGGAGCGCGGTGGCTCGTGTCGCCATCCTGCTTCTGGTCGGTTGTCGGTCTCATGACGGGCGCCGGGATTGCAATGATCATTGCGGCGCCGCGGCCGCGTATCGATGTCTTCTACCTCCTCCAGGTGTCCGCCGACGGTCTGTTCGCGGGCGCGGACATGTACCGTCAGCAGTGGGCCCCCAGCCACACCGGGTATCCGGTGAACCAGCTGTTCGATGTCTACCCGTATCTGCCGGGGACGACGCTCGTCCTCGCGCCCTTCCGCCTGCTGCTCGCGGACGTCCGCTATGGCCTGCTGCTCGCCTCAGTGATCACAGCTGTCGCCATCCGCCGGATCATGGCTCGCAACGGCGCACCGGGGGATACCGGGCTCCCGCCCGCACTGCCGCTGCTCGTGCTGGCCTTTCCCGGATCCATGTACGCGCTTCAGCAGTCCTGGACGGAGCCGCTGCTCACGGCATGCGTCAGCGTGATGGTGTGGGCGGTGGCCGCGGGCCGGGCCCGCTGGGCGGTCGTCGCGTTCGCTGTGGCTCTCGCCAGCAAGCAGCACCTGGCGCTGCTGGTCCCGGTCGCGGCGTTCTGGCCGGCGTTCGGGCCCAGGCGCACGCTCGCCTCGGTCGCCGTCGCCGCGGCTGCCGTCCTGCCCTGGGTGGCCGTCGGCCCGGCGGACTTCTGGCGGGACGCGGTGATGACCAATCTTCGCTATCCGGTGCGCGGCGATGCGCTGTCCGTGCCCGGCGTGCTCTCCCACGCGGGAGTCACAACCGGTTTCGGGCCTGTGGCGGCCGCGCTGATACTTGCCTACTGGCTCGCCTGGCGGGCGCGGGCCGACGCCGCCGGGTTCTGCGCGGGCGCGGGCGTGGTGCTGCTCACGTTGGACGTCATGAACAAACAGTCCTATTTCAACCACTACACGTTGCCGATGGCGCTGTTGGTGACCGCGCTCGCCGCCCAGGGCGAGCGCGGCCCAGGAGCGCCAGCCGCGCCTGTTCAACGCAACGTGGAGAAACGCTCCAGCGCGGCGCCCTCGTAGACCATGCGCCGGTCGACCTGGAGAGTGCGGTCACGCAAAGCGGCAAGTTGGTCCGAAACGACCGCGCAGGCACCTTCCAAGGTCTTGTAACCGTCCGCGCGCACAAGGAACACGGCATGGCTGGGGCCAGCCAAGGTGTTCACCCGGGCCGCGAAGTCCGCACCGCTGGCGCGTCTCATCCGGGCCGCGTAGTCGACCCAGTCGACCAGCGCAGGCCCGCTCGCGTCCGCGTAGACGATCTGCCTGAGATCAGGATCGCCATGGCGTTCGATGGCCCGGAACACCGCCGGGCCCAGCTGGTCGGGACAGTAGGCGACCACGTCCCCCGGCCGAGCCAGCGCTGAGATCCGATTCGCGATCTCCCCGGCCTGCGTGCGTTCCTGCCGTGCCATGTTCCAGCCGCCGGACAGGCCTGTCACACAGACGATCATTATGATCGCTGTCCGCACCCGTCCGGGCAGCAGGCCGATGCCCAGCGAGGCGAGCAGCAGAAAGGCCGGCAGAGATATCCCCGTATAGCGTTCCGTGTAGGCACTGCCACCCGTGGTGTTGACCAGGTAGGCGAGGGCGAGCGGAACCAGCCACAACGCGACCAGGTAGCGTCCTGGCAGCCGCCCGGTCGGGACGATGTGCAGCCCGTCGTCCTGCGGCCGGCCGGTCAGGCCGAGCAGCGCGGCTCCGAGCAGAACGACTCCGAGCAGCGCACCCGTCGACGTCGGCCCGGCCCAGTCGAACACCGTGTCCAGCAGCACCTGGGCCTGTACCCGCGCCGCCCACGGGGTGCCCGTGTGCAGCATCTGAAACAGGAACGACGGCATCCAGGGCGCGAACAGCACAGCCGAGGCAATCATCGCCAGCAGCGCGGACAGCGCGGAGCGGCGATAGGAAGGCCGCCGCCGGGTCTGTACCGCCAGGAACACCGCAACCGTGGTGACCAGCAGAAACGTCCAGTAATGCGTATAGACCAGCGCGGCGGTGGACACGGTCAGCAGCACCAGGCGGCGGCGGGACGGCTGTTCCAGCGCCCGCACCAACGCCAGCCCGAACAGCAGCACCAGCAGAACCACCAGCGAGTACATCCGGGTCTCGCTTCCGTACCGGATCGCGTACGGAGAACACGCGAACAGCAGCAGGGCCGCCGTCCCCACCCGGCCGGGCGTGGCCGCGTCACCGCTGCCGAACATCGCCGCCACCCGGCCGACCCGGCGACCGGCAATCCAGGCAACCGGCAGCGTGCCCAGCGACAGGATGCCCGACAGCGCCCGGACAGCGACATCCCCCGTTCCGAACAGCCTGATCCACATATGCAGGAGCAGGTAGTACAGGGGCGGCGAACCGTCGTGGCGCAGTGCGTCGAGCAGCCCACCGACCGGTCTGCGAGAGATCTCGACGGTGAGTGACTCGTCCAGCCAAAGGTGGCTCGGCGTCACGAACCGCAGGGACGCGCCAGCCCCGATCGCACCCAGCAGGACGGCTATCAGCAGCCTGCGGATCCACCGGTCCCACAGCGGTGCCCAGCCGGCTGGCGCTGACCGCCCGCTGGCACCGCCCGGCCGCGGCACCTGCGCCGGCTGACCGCCCGGCCGCGCGAGGTCATGCCCGCCGTGAACCTCCGCCCGCGGTTTTGGGACGCTGGTGCGTGACCGCGCGGCATCGATGATCGGTGCCGCGGACGGGACGGCCGCCGTCGATGCCGCCACGGCCGGCATGACGGACACAGCCGCGGATGCGGGCAGGTCCGCCACCGGGCTCCCAGAAAGGTCGGTGCTCACCAACGAGACGGTACCCACAGTGTCACCAGACCGATCGTCCATGTCAGCCGCTCGACGCGCCGTGCCGTGGCCGGCCGGTGAACCGCGGGCACGGCGCGGCGGCTCACCGGCCCTGAGCAGCGGAGTCATCCGGCTCGACCGCGGCCTCGATCTCCTGCGCGAGCAGGGCGGGAAGAAGTGTGTTACGGCGCCGGCCGCCGGCCTGGCGCACCGCGCCCCGCAGCGCCGGGCCGCTCACCGACACCACCGACAGATGGCGCTGGGCCCGGGTCAACGCGGTGTAGATCAACGGACGGGTCAGCATCCGTCCCGCTTCTGGCGGGAACACCGCCACCACGGCCGGCCACTCGCTGCCCTGCGCCCGGTGGACCGTGACCGCCCAGCCGTGCCGCAGATCCCCGACAGCCCCGCCCGGGACATCGACATCCCCACCGGGAAAGGCGACCGTGAGCGCGCCCCGGTCGCCCACACCGCGTACCACCCCGATCTCCCCGTTGGCGAACCCGTCGTCCAGATGGTTCGCGGTGGCAACCACCCGATCACCCACGTCGAATCCGCCTGCTGCCCCCGCGCCGGGGTTGAGCACCTGCTTGAGCGCCTTGTTCAGCGCGGCCGTCCCGGCTGGGCCCCCGTGGACCGGAGTCACGACCTGAACGTCGGTCACCGGGATCCCCAGCGCCCGTGGGATGGAGTCGGTCACGAGCTGGACAACCCGGTGGGCTGCCTCCCCCGCGCTGCGGGCGGGAACCGCCACCACCTCGCGGTCCGGTCCGCGAGGTGGTGGCGGGAGCTCACCCGCGCGGACCGCCATCGCGAGCGTCGCGATCCCACCGCCGTCGGCCTGGCGGTAGAGCCGCCGCAGTTCGGTGACGGGCGCCACCCCGGCGTCGAGCAGGTCAGCGAGCACCCGGCCCGGGCCGATGCTCGGTAGCTGGGCCGGGTCTCCGACGAACAGCAGATGAGTACCGTCGGCGCAGGCATCCACCAACGCGGCGGCGAGTTCGGCGTCGAGCATGGACGCCTCGTCGACGACGACGAGGTCGGCCTCGATGGGATTGTCCCCGTCCCGCGCGAAGGCCCCGGAGGTTCCCTGTGCCTGCAACAGGCGGTGCAACGTGCTCGCGGGCCAGTCGCACAGCTCCTCCAGCCGCTTGGCCGCCCGGCCGGTCGGAGCGGCCAGGGCGATCCGCGCGCCGGCCGCCTGCGCGAGGCGTACAACCGCGGCCACGGTTCGGCTCTTGCCTGTCCCCGGTCCGCCGGTGAGCATGCTCACGCCGATGTCGAGAGCGGTGCGGGCCGCGTACAGCTGGCTCTGGTCAAGACTGGCCAGGACCGCGGCAAGATCTTCCTCGGGGTCATCCCCGGCCGGGTCCTGTGCGCGGTCATCAGCGGGGATCTCGGCCGGGTCGGGCTCGTCGGGCTCGTCGTCGTCCAGACCATCGAACATGTCCGGATGGGCATCCGGCCCCGTGGGGGCCGTCGACGCCGGCCGCCCGCCCCCTGGCCGGGTGTTCCCCAGGCGCAGCGGCTCGGCGATGGCCAGCAGCCGCGCGATGCCTTCGGCCAGTGTCTGTTCGGCCACGGCGAACCGCTCGAGCGCGGCCAGCTCACCGGTTATGACCACGTGGCCGTCCTCAACCGCGGCGCGCAGCGCCGCGGCCGGATCCGCGACACCATCGCGGGCCGCGGCCCGCATGAGCGTGTCCAGCGGTGCCGCGGTGTCGCCAAAGCGGAAGGCCGCCCGGCTGAGCAGATAGGCGATCACGGCCGGGCCACGCCGGGGGTCGTCGCGCCCCGCGCCTGCCACGCGGGCAAGGCGGTCCGCCTGAGTGAGTTCGGCCTCGCCCGCGGCAAGCAACGCCCAGGGGTCCGCGCGTAACGCGTCCGCGACCCCCGGGCCGAGCTCGTCAGTCAGCCCGCGCACCAGGCGTGCCGGCAGATCAGCCGCAATCAGCAGCTCGGCCGCGCGGTAGGCGCCTTCAGCGGCGGCAAAGGAGTCGACCAGCCGCTGGGCCCGGGCGGGGGTGACACCCTCGACCGCTGCCAGCCGGGTCACCTCAACGTCCGCCGGGCCGCGGATCCCGGCATCGGCGAGCCGAGCAGCGGTTGTCCGGCCGAGCCCCGGCCACAGTCCCGCCGCGCAGAATGCGCTGAAGACGACGGCAGGATCGGCCAGCGGCACCTCGGTCGGGGCCACGCCGGAAGGCTGGTCAGTCGGCACTGTCTCGGCCTGCATGCCGGCAGCCTACGGCTGTTTCGGAAGTCGCCGTTCGATCAGTTCGATGCGTCGGGCTATGCTTCCCGGGACGGCTGAGCAGACGATCAAAAGATCGTGATCGTACACCCCTCAAGCCACTGGGCTTCCCGTTCACCGTTCGACGCCGCTTGTGGAGGGGACTGCCGTTGAACATGCTGGAAGCCGTTGTGCTGGGCACTGTGCGGGGGCTGACGGAATGCCTGGGCGTGGGCGTGGCTCCGGCGCTCCTTGCCGCCGTCCTCGCCGCTGCCGGGGGTTACGCCTCCATAGCCGGCCCGCTGAGATTCCTCGCCCACCACAGCACGCTGGTGTCTGTCACCTACCGGGTGGCGCTGGGCAGCCGGGTCCGGCTCCTGGTGGCCACCGGAGCCGTTGCGGCCATCCCATGACGATCCGCTCTGTGGGTGCCCGATGACCACCGTCCTGCTCGTCCGCCATGGTCTTACCGCCGTGACAGGCACCGTCCTGCTCGGCTGGACCCCGGGCGTCGGTCTTGACGACCGGGGCCGGGAACAGGCACGGGCGCTCGCGCGCCGGCTCGCGCCGGTTCCGCTTGCCGCGATCGTGTCCAGCCCGCTACAGCGCTGCCAGGAAACCGCCGCGGCTATCGGAGCCCAGCGGCCCGAACCCGCGGACGGTACGGACCAGGCACGTAGCATCACGTTCGACGACCGGCTGGGGGAGTGCCGCTACGGCGACTGGACGGGCCAGGAGATGAAGACCCTGGCCGCTGATCCGCTGTGGCGGACTGTCCAGGAGCACCCGAGCGCGGTGGTTTTCCCCGGGTCCGGGGGAGAGGCCCTGCGTGATACCGCGCATCGCGCGGTCACCGCGATCCGCGACTGGAACGCGAGACTCGGGCCGGACGCCGTCTGGCTGGCGTGCTCCCACGGCGATGTGATCAAGGCGATCATCGCGGACGCCATGGGCATGCACCTGGATCTTTTTCAGCGCATCTCGGTGGATCCCTGTTCGCTGACGGTCATCCGTTATACCGAACGCCGGCCGTTCGTGATAAGGGTGAATGACCGGGGTGACGGGGTCGCGGACCTGCTGCCAGCTCCACGCACTGCCGATGGCGCGACCGACGGTGACGCCATCGTCGGTGGCGGCGCCGGAACGGCCGAATGATCAATATGACCAATAAGAGCGCCCGGCGGCAGGAGGGTGGGGGCAGAGAGCGGGGTTGGGGCGTGTGCGTCGCGAGGGTGCCAGGCGGTCTCAACGCGCGGTCACGGCTCCTCATGAGTTCTTTCAGGGGCCGCGGACCGTGGGGGTCATGAACGGGCGGCGAGACTAAGAGACGTGAGTGAGTCTGTTTCCGGCATTGCGCCCGATGAACGTCCGCCGCTCGAGCCGATTGACGCGGGTGGGCTCGACGCGGCCGGCGCCCTTGCGCTCCTGTGTGCCGGCGCGATAACCGTCACGGGCCGCTTGGTCGACGCCAGTAACGCGACCCTGTACTGCGAGATCAGCCACGATGGTGTCGTCGGGCACTGCGTCTACAAGCCGGTCCGTGGCGAGCGTGCGTTGTGGGACTTTCCCGACGGGACGCTCGCCGGCCGTGAACAGGCCGCCTATCTGGTCTCCGAGGCGACCGGCGCGGGGATTGTGCCACCCACGGTGCTGCGGGACGGCCCTTTCGGCGCGGGCATGGTCCAACTGTGGATCGATACCGACGAGACCGTCGACCTGGTTGCGCTGACCCGCTCCGATGATCCTCAGCTGCGGGCAATCGCGCTGTTCGACGCCGTGGTCAACAACGCCGACCGCAAAGGCAGTCACCTGCTGCCTGGCCCGTCCGGCCGGATCTACGGCATCGACCACGGAGTGACCTTTCATGCCGAGAACAAGTTGCGCACGCTGTTGTGGACGTGGCGGGGGCAGCGGCTGCGCGCCGACGAGGTGGAACTGCTGGCCTGCCTGCGGGTGGCGCTCAGTGCCCCAGAAGCGGAGCCACCTGGCCAAAGGCGACGCGACAATGATCCTCTCGCGTCGCCGGAGGCCCCAAAAGCGGAATCAGATGGCCAAAGGCGACGCGACAATGATCCTCTCGCGTCGCCGGAGGCCCCAGAAGCGGAATCGCCTGGCCGGCTCGCGACGGCACTCGTCGGCCTGCTCACGCAAACGGAGATCGAGAGCCTGCGCGCTCGGATCGACAAGCTGCTGACTGAACGCCGCTTTCCGGTTCCGTCCGGCGACTGGCCGCCTATCCCCTGGCCGCCGTTCTAAGAGCGACCGGCAATAGGGGCGCGGCGTCGCGGGGCTGGGGCACGCACCTCACCGCATCGCTCCCCATCCATCGCTGCGCGATGCACGGGTACCCCGGCTCGTCGGTCGCCACCCAACACCTCCGGTGACTCCCTCCGCCGCCTCGCGATACACGCACCCCAGCCCCGCTCTTTGATCCACGCCCTTCTTGTCGGTCGCTCTTACGGCAATTGGGCCCGTCTGACACAGACCCGGCTACGCTGGCACGCATGCAATCCTGGCCGGCCCCCGCACGCTCTCGGCTTCCCGGCCGAGGATTCCCGCTCCGGGTTTTCGACACGGCCACCGGATCGGTGCGCCCGCTCGCGGCCGGGCCGACAGCCCGTATGTACGTCTGTGGGATCACCCCGTACGACGCGACGCATCTCGGGCACGCGTTCACTTACCTTACCTACGATCTCCTTGCGCGGGTTCTCCTGGACGCCGGCCACGACGTCCGATATGTTCAGAACGTCACCGACGTCGACGACCCGCTGTTCGAACGCGCCAGGCGGGACAGCCAGGACTGGCGGGAGATCGCCCGAACCCAGATCGACCTGTTCCGGGCGGACATGACCGCGCTGCGCATCCTGCCACCAACGGTATATGTGGGAGCGGTCGAGTCGATCCCGCTGGTCATCGAACTCATCGAGAAACTGCGCGGCCGGGACGCCACCTACGAGGTGGACCGGGACATCTATTTCCCGATCAGGGCGGCTCCCCATTTCGGCGAGATCTCCCATCTGAGCCACGACATGATGGTCGACCGGGCGGCCGGCAATGGTGGCGATCCCGCCCGCCCCGGCAAGAGGAATCCGCTCGACCCCCTGCTGTGGCGGGCGGAGCGCCCTGGCGAGCCGGCATGGCCGTCGCCGTTCGGGCCGGGCAGGCCGGGCTGGCACATCGAGTGCGCCGCGATCGCCTTGGCCCATCTGGGGGAGCGGATCGACATCCAGGGCGGTGGTACGGACCTGATGTTTCCGCACCACGAATGTGGCGTTGCCCACGCGGAGGTGGCCAGCGGTGTCCGGCCGTTCGCGCGTACCCATGTGCACACCGCCATGGTCCACCTTGACGGTCACAAGATGTCGAAGTCGAGAGGGAACCTGGAGTTCGTGTCCCGGCTGCTGGTCCGTGGCGTGCCACCGGCGGTGATCCGGATCGCGCTCCTCGGCCACCGGCACACGGCCGAGTGGGAGTGGGCTCCCTCGCTGCTGGGCCTCGCCCGCGAGCGGCTGGCCCGCTGGCAAGCCGCGATCGGTCACGAGCGTGGCCCGGATACCCGGCCGCTGCTCGACGATGTGCGCCAGCACCTGGCCGATGATCTCGACGCGCCGGCCGCTGTCGCCGCTGTCGACCGCTGGGCGAGCGCAGCGCTCAGCACAGGAGGCGATGACCCGCAGGCCCCCGCTCTGGCGCGTGCAATCATCGACTCGTTACTCGGGGTGGACGTTGAGCCGATCATGGCTGGAGGAAGTTCAGTTTGATGGGTGCCGACTACCGCCGGGCCGACACCGGCACCGACGCCGAACGGCCGAGGTTCGATGAGGTGGCGCGGGGTTATGATCCACGTCAGGTTGAGGAGTACCTGGCCACGCTGTGGCGGTATGCCAGCCAGGTGACGCGGCGAGCGGCCGCGGCCGAGGCTGCGCTGCAGGCCGACCGCCGCCGCCGCGAGGACGAGACGCGCCTGCCCGACCGGTTCGCCGCGCAGGCAGGCGGGCGGATCGGCCTCATGCTGACCATCGCCCAGCAGGAAGCCGACGAGATCGTCACAGGTGCCCGCAGCATCGCGGAGCAGGCGCTGGAGGAGGCGGTCGAGGACGCCGCCGCCAACCACCCGATCGTGCGCAAGGCTCGTGAGCAAGCGGACAAACTGCTCCTCGACGCGGTCGAGGAGTCGCGCCAGCGTGCCCGGCAACGCTGCGAGGAGATCGAGACACAGATCGAGCGGGTGTCGGGGATCCTCGAGGGGCTACGGCACCAGCAGGGTGAGGTGCTCGGCGCGCTGCTGCGCGTGCGGAGCCTGATGGGCTCCAGTGAGATCGACCGTGCGGTCATGGACCTGGCTCGCGCCGGGACGACGGCCGCTACCGGGCCCGCGCAGCCGTCCGAGCAGCCCGGAGCATATATGCCGACGGAGGTGCACAGCGCGGACGAAAGCGTGACGTACAGTCATGGCGCCCATGAACCCGTGGCGCATAAGCATCCGGCCGGCGGCTCGGCACCGGACACGGCCGGAGCCAGCTTCTTCATCCGGGCGTCGACCACGGCGAGTAGCACCCGACCGGCGTACCGTGGCGAAGACGACATCATCGATGCTGAGATCGTCGAGGAGTAGTCACTGGCGTCGCCGCCGCAGGTACCGTTCGAACTCACGGGCGATCGCGTCCCCGCTGGCTTCCGGCAGCTCGGTCTCGGGCTCCCTCGACTCCAGCGCACGGACGTATTCGGCAACCTCGCTGTCGCCCGCGGCGAGCTCATCCACCTGGCGTTCCCACGCCCGGGCCCGCTCGGCCAGGTCACCCAGGGGGATCTCCATGTCCAGCAGGTCCTCGACCCGCCGTAGCAGGGCCAGCGTCGCCTTCGGGCACGGCGGGTTCGCCACGTAATGGGGGACAGCGGCCCAGAAGGACACCGACGCGAGCTCGGCGCGGGCGCATGCCTCCGCGAACACCCCGACGATGCCCGTGGCGCCTTCGTACTTCGACGGCTCCAGCCGGAGACGGGCAGCGGTGGCCGGGTCCCCGGCGGTGCCACTGATCGGCACCGGGCGGGTGTGCGGAGAATCCGCGAGCAGCGCGCCGAGACTGATCACCATCTCGCTGCCGAGCGCGTGGACCGCCTCGATCAGCTCCTCGGTGAAACCCCGCCAGCGCATGTTCGGCTCAAGACCACGGATCAGGACCAGATCGTTGTCACCACGGTCGAGACGGGCGACCGACAGGCGTGTCGTCGGCCAGGAAATCTTGCGCGACGCGCCGTCGATCCCACTCACCGTAGGACGGTTGACCTGGAAGTCATAGTAGTCATCCGGATCAATGGCACCGATCACCTTCGCGTCGAATGCCGACTCCAGATGTTCGACAGCCGCGGACGACGCGTCCGCGGCATCGTTCCACCCCTCGAAGGCAGCCACTACGATCGGCGACCTTAGCTGCCCGACACCGGAGAACTCGATCACCTGCCACCTCCTGCCGCCCCGCGGCGGCCCACTGCCCCCGTGACAGTGCAACGGTACGTCCTACGTTGGTACGTGCCGGTGGATCCTTGCGACCCGCTGTTCCAGCAGTACCCGCTGGCCGGCCCGACCCGCCTCGCTCCGCCGGGCGACAGGCCGCGGCCACGCCGGCCAAATGGCTGGTGATCCGGGCAAACACGATGATGGCCATGGGTCACCACCGCGATTGACACGGGCACTACCGGTACGCTTTCCCGGTGCGAGAAGACCTGCTGTCCGCCTTGGCTGAGCGCGTGCTGGTAGCCGACGGCGCCATGGGAACGATGCTGCAGGCCGCTGATCTCAGCCTCGACGACTTCGAGAACCACGAGGGCTGCAACGAGATCCTGAACGTGACCCGTCCAGATGTGGTGCGGGCAGTACACGACGCCTACTTCGCTGTCGGGTGTGACGCAGTCGAGACGAACACGTTCGGAGCTAACCTCGCCAATCTCGGAGAGTACGGCATCGCTGACCGTATCGGGGAACTGGCCGAGGCCGGCGCCCGGATCGCCCGTGAAGCTGCCGACTTCTGGAGCACGGCCGGCCATCCCCGGTTCGTCCTCGGCTCGGTAGGCCCTGGGACGAAGCTGCCCACGCTGGGGCACATCACGTTCCCACCGCTGCGGGACGCCTATCAGCGGCAGGTCGCCGGGTTACTCGCGGGGGGCGTCGACGCCGTCCTGGTGGAGACCGCGCAGGACCTCCTACAGGCAAAAGCGGCGATCATCGGGGCGCGCCGCGCGATGGCCGCCGCCGGCCGGCAGGTCGCCCTCATCGCGCAGGTCACCGTGGAACTGACCGGGACGATGCTACTCGGTTCAGAGATCGCCGCCGCGCTCACGGCGCTTGAGCCGCTCGGCATCGACCTGATCGGTCTGAACTGCGCGACCGGGCCGGCCGAGATGAGCGAACACCTGCGTCACCTGGCCCAGCACGCCCGGGCCGGGCTCTCGGTCATGCCGAACGCCGGCCTACCGGTGCTCGGCCGCGACGGCGCCACCTACCCGCTGACCCCGGCCGAGCTCGCGGACGCGCTGGACACCTTCACCCGTGACTACGGCGCCGTGCTGGTCGGCGGCTGCTGCGGGACCACGCCCGAACACCTGCGCCAGGTCGTCGAACGGATCTCCGGCCGGGGCGTGGCCCCACGGCGACCAGCCCCTGAAGCCGCCGCGGCATCGCTTTACCAGGCTGTGCCGCTGCGCCAGGACACCTCGGTGCTGATGGTGGGCGAACGCACCAACACCAACGGTTCCAAGGCCTTCCGCGAGGCATTGATCGACGGCCGATGGGACGACATCATCGAGATCGCCCGCACCGCCATCCGTGAGGGCGCACACATGATCGATGTCTGTGTCGACTATGTCGGCCGGGACGGCAGCATCGACATGCGGGAGGTCGCCGGCCGCTACGCCACCGCATCCACGCTGCCGGTGATGCTCGACTCCACCGAGCCCGCGGTTATCGAGGCGGGGCTGGAATGCCTCGGCGGGCGCTCGGTGGTGAACTCGGTCAACTTCGAAGACGGTGCGGAGCCAGGGTCTCGCATCGCCACCGTCATGCCGATCATTCGCGAACACGGCGCGGCCGTTGTGGCGCTGTGTATCGACGAGGAGGGCCAGGCCCGCACGGTCGAGTGGAAGGTGCGGGTGGCCGAACGTCTGATCACCTACCTGACCGGGCAGTGGGGGATGAGCGAGTCCGCCATCCTCATCGACGCGTTGACCTTCACCCTCGGCACCGGGCAGGAGGAGTCACGCGGTGACGGCGCCGCCACCATCGAGGCCATCCGGGAGATCAAACGACGCCATCCCGACGTGCGGACCATCCTCGGGCTGTCCAATATCTCCTTCGGCCTGAAGCCGGCGGCCCGGGTGGTGCTCAACTCGGTGTTCCTGGCCGAGTGCGTCGGCGCCGGGCTGGACGCGGCGATCGTGCACGCCTCGAAGATCCTGCCGATGTCACGCATCCCGGATGAGCAGCGTGCGGTCGCGCTCGATCTGGTCTATGACCGGCGTCGGGACGGCTACGACCCGCTGACCAGTTTTCTGGACCTGTTCGCCGGTATCGAGAGCGGCGGAGGTGGGCCGAGCCGGGCCGAGGAACTGGCCGCCCTGCCGCTGGACGAGCGGCTCAAGCAGCGGATCATCGATGGTGAGCGGACCGGCCTGGAAGCCGATCTCGACGAGGCGATGCGGTCGCGGGACCCATTGGCAATCATCAATGACACCCTGCTCGACGGTATGAAGGTCGTCGGCGACCTGTTCGGCTCCGGCCAGATGCAGCTGCCGTTCGTCCTGCAGTCCGCGGAGGTCATGAAGGCCGCGGTCGCCCACCTCGAGCCGCACATGGAGAAGACCGACAGCCGCGGCAAGGGCACGCTGGTACTGGCCACGGTCAAGGGCGACGTCCACGACATCGGCAAGAACCTAGTGGACATCATCCTGTCGAACAACGGTTACACCGTGGTCAATCTCGGGATCAAACAGCCGATCAGCGCGATCCTGGACGCGGCGGCGGAGCACACCGCCGACGCCATCGGCATGTCCGGGCTGCTGGTGAAGTCAACCGTGGTCATGAAGGAGAACCTCGCGGAGATGAACGCCCGCGGGGTGGCGGCCACCTGGCCGGTGCTGCTCGGTGGCGCCGCGCTCACCCGTGCCTACGTCGAGGCGGACCTGGCCCAGCTGTACGAGGGCGACGTCCGTTACGCCCGGGACGCCTTCGAGGGACTGTCCCTCATGGACGCGGTCATGGCGGCCAAACGGGGCGAGGCGCCGCCACTCGGGGACGACCCGCACATGGCGCAACGCCGCGCCCGCCGGGAGCGCACCGAACGGATCAAGGCCACGCGGGCCGCGTCCCGCGCGGGAGAGCCCGTGGCCGAGCTGCCGCCGCGTTCGGACGTGGCGATCGACAACCCCGTGCCGGTGCCACCGTTCTGGGGGGACCGGATCGTCAGGGGCATCCCGCTGGCCGACTACGCCTCCTTCCTCGACGAGCGGGCGACCTTCCTCGGCCAGTGGGGGCTGCGCGGCACCCGCGGCGGCGAAGGAGCGTCCTACGAGGAACTGGTGGAGACCGAGGGACGTCCTCGGCTGCGGATGTGGCTCGACCGCATCGCCTCCGAACAGATGCTGGAAGCCGCCGTCGTGTACGGGTACTTCCCGTGTGTCAGCAAGGGCGAGGATCTGATCGTCCTGTCCGCCGACGGTGGCGAGCGGGCCCGTTTCAGCTTCCCGCGCCAGCGCCGGGACCGCCGGCTGTGCCTGGCCGACTTCTACCGGTCGGAGGAATCCGGCGAGGTGGACGTCGTCCCCTTTATGATCATCACCATGGGCCGGCGGATCAGTGCGGCCGCGGCCGAGCTGTTCGCCGCCGACTCCTACCGGGAGTACCTGGAGCTGCACGGGCTCTCGGTCCAGCTCACCGAGGCGTTGACCGAGTACTGGCACAAGCGGGTCCGCTCCGAACTGCTGCTACCGGATGGCACGCCCGTCGGCGCCGCCGATGCCGACGATCTCACCGGGGTCTTTCGGCAGAACTACCGCGGATCCCGTTACTCCTTCGGCTACCCGGCCTGCCCCGATCTGGAGCAGCAGGTCGGGGTGTTCGAACTGCTCGATCCGGGACGGGTCGGTGTGGAGCTGTCCGAGGAGTTCCAGCTCGTGCCGGAACAGTCCACCTCCGCGATCATCGCGCACCATCCCGAGGCAAAGTACTTCGCGACCTGACGCGACCTGATATTCAGGGCAGATGAGCGTTGACGATGCTGTCGCGGCCGTCCTGTTCGACATGGACGGCCTGCTGGTCGACACCGAGCCACTGTGGACGGTGGCCGAGCACGAGCTGGCGGAACGCCTCGGCGCCCGGTTCACTCCCGAGATCAAGGCCGCGATGATCGGGCACGGCGTCGACACCGCCCTGCCGCTGATGCTGTCGATGCTCGGGGTACCCGACGCCGACCCACACGCGGCCGCCCGCTTCCTGATCGAGCGGACCGCCGAACTGCTGGGCGAGCCCGACCGGATCGTCCCGATGCCGGGTTCCATCGCGCTGCTGGACACGCTGGCTGGCGCGGGGATCCCGACCGCGCTGGTGTCGTCGTCGTTCCGCGTGCTGATGGATCCCGTCCTCGCCGTGATCGGCCTCGACCGGTTCGCGGTGACGGTCGCCGGGGACGAGGTGAGCCTGCGCAAGCCGCATCCCGAGCCGTACCTGAGGGCAGCCGGGCTGCTGGGGGTGGCAGCACACCGCTGTGTGGTCCTCGAGGACAGCGAGGCCGGTGCCCGCGCCGGCATCGACGCGGGCTGCGCGACCGTTCTCGTCCCGTCGTTCCCGCTCGCGCCATCAGCGGTCACCGCCCGCTCGACCGTGCTGTCGAGTCTGCACGAAGTCACCATGGGCCTGCTCGGCGGGCTGGTCGCGCCACCAGCTGGAAAATCACGACTTTTTACGGACAAATAATCCTATACTTGATCCATGCCATCCTTACCTCGCTTAACGGATATAGCGGCCGGTTTCCGCGCGCTCGCCCTCGCGATATGCACGATCGGGCTGCTCCCGGTCGCCCTGGTCGCGACCATAGTGCCAGCCGCCCGGCCCGCCGCGGCCTCGACAGTGGGGCCGGTGGACATAAGCGGTTCCGCACCGATTCTTGTCAACACGCCGGCACTGCTGCCAGCGCTTCCGATCCCCTACACATCGCCGCACCCGACCGCCTGCGCGGATGGCAGCCTCAGCTGCGTCGACACCACAATAAGTAATATGATTAATCGATTCGCGCCGTTGGCCGCCGGATGCGCCCACAGCGCCGTCTTCTCACTCGCCTATCTGCGTACGACCGAGGAATACCGGCGAGCCGCGGCCCAGCCCGGATTCTTCGCCGACGTCGCCTATGTGACCACCGAGGACACAATGTTCGCGGGGGAGTACTTCGATGCCTACGACGCCTGGGCCCGCGGCGACACCGCACAGGTGCCACGCGCGTGGCGCATCGCCTTCGATGCCGCTGACACCTCCGCCGTGTCCGGTGCCGGCGACCTTCTTCTTGGCATGAACGCCCATGTCAACCGCGACCTGCCATATGTACTGGCCGCGCTGGGCCTGGTCACGCCGGATGGCGCGAGCCGCAAACCGGATCATGACAAGGTCAACGTCTTCCTCAACCAGGTCGTGGAACCGCTGCTGGACGAACTGGCGGCCCGCTTCGACCCGTCGACCAACGATCTGTCCACTCCGCTCGGGATCAGCTGGACGGCGCTCATGCAGATTCTGGAGACATGGCGAGAGTCCGCGTGGACGAACGCCGAGCGGCTCGTCAGAGCGCAGACTCCGCAGGACTGGGCAGCCGTGGCCAATCAGATCGAGGCCACGGCGGCGACGACAGCCGCCACCGTCAAGGCGACCTACGCGTACCATCCGCCCCTGACCAGCAGCACCAGCCGCGATTCCTACTGCGCTGTCCATCACGGCTGACCCCGCCGGTCTGGGCTGGTTGCGCTGCCTGGCTGGTTGCGACGCCTGGTGCACGGGGGTGGGACACGCAGTTGCGCGGATGTCGGAGAATCCGTGTAGAGGTCCGTATGACATGGGGGACGGTGTTGCGCAGTGTCTGTCTTAAATCAGCCTGGATCGAATCACTCCGCGGACGCGGGTGGCATAGGTGACCGTGGCGGAGCCGCGATCGGTCAGGGCCACACCACCGAACAGGCCACGGCTCCTCCGCTGTTGGACACCTTGAGTGAGGTTGTGTTCCGGACCGACGCGCAGGGCCACTGGACCTACCTCAACCAGGCCTGGACGACGCTGACCGGGTTCGAGGTCGATGCCAGCCTCGGCACCGGTTTCCTGGAGTACGTCCATCCAGACGAAGTGGAGCACACCATCGCGCTGTTCATGGCGGTGGTCGAGGGCGGAGCCGATCACTGCCATCATGAGACCCGGTACCGCACCCGGGACGGAAGCTACCGGTGGGTGCAGATACGGGCCAGCGTTCAGCGCGGCCCCGACGGTGAAGTGATCGGCAACGTCGGGACAATCATAGACACCACCGGCACTCGAGCCGGCTCGGTGGCGATCGGTGAGCACAATGCCATGCTGGAGCTGGTCTCCCAGAATCTCCGGCTCGACGGGGTGCCGGTAGGGGTGATCATCTACGACCATACCCTGCGGATAGCGCGCAGCTCCCTGGTGGTCAACCAGCTTCTTGGTGTCCCGCAGGATTGCGGCGACCCGCTCCAGCAGCTCGTTGACCTCCTGCGGCCGAGCGACAACAAGGGGCAGACGCTGGGGGGCGACTGGGGGATGGTTGCGGTCGCGCTGCAAACCGGCATGCCTCAGCTCGGTGACTTCGACCTGATCCACGGTGCTGGAACAGGCCGGTCACTGCGGCTGTCAGTGATCCCGTTCTCCTATCAGGAGAAGATCGCGCTGGCAGTCATCTTCTCGGACGTCAGCGACCTGCGCAGGGCTGAGCGCCACCAGGCGGGTCTGGCTCTGCTGGGCCAGCACGCGCTGTCCGGTCTCGGTCTGCCGGCCTTGCTCGTCAAAGCCGGCGAACTGGTCACGTCGACCCTTGATGCCGCGCTGTGCGACCTCCTCGAAACTGAGGAGGCCACGGACGGCGAAGCCAGGATGACCGCCCGGGTATCCGTCGGCCGGCCGGCGGGCGCGCGATCCCTCGGCTCATTGCCAGCTGCCCCGACATCGCTGCTGGGCCAGATCCTCAGCGGGGATCAGCCATTGCTGATCGACAAGTCGGATCCCACCACCCGCGGGAACAGCGAAGACGGGCAGTGGCCGTGGATGGACGGCTGCCGCGCCACCGTCGGGGCGCGTATCGGCCCGGTCGGGCGCGCGTTCGGGGTGCTGGCCGTCCACAGCACCACGCCACGGCGGTTCATGCTGGACGAAGTGCACTTCGTCCAGGCCGCGGCGAATATGCTCGCGCTGGCCGTCGAGTTGTCCCGCGCTCAAAACGATCGGGAGAGACTCGCGGTTTACGAGGACCGGCACCGTATCGCCCGAGATCTGCACGATGTCGTCATCCAACGGCTGTTCGCGACCGGGCTGCAGCTCCAGGCGGTCGGGAGGGCTGTCGCGGGTGAACCGGGCGTGCGCCTGAGCGGGGCGGTCGAGGAACTGGATCAAACGATCGACGAGATCCGCCGTACCATCTTCGCGCTGAGTCCGCTGAGCACACACATCGGTGACCTGCGGGCCGAAGTTCAGCGGATCGTCACACAGGCGGAGGCCTACCTGGGCCTGACGCCCATCGTCCGTCTGGAGGGACCGATCGATGACGGCGTGCCCAGGCCGATACATCAGCATCTGCTGGCCGCGCTGCGCGAGGCACTCGCCAACATCGCCCGCCATGCGCAGGCCGACCACATCGCCGTCCGGGTGAGCGTCAGCAGCGATGACGTCCTGGTCGAGGTCCACGACGACGGACGCGGACCGGGCAGGGCGGCCCGCACCGGCGGTCTCGCGAACCTGTGCCAACGGGCGCTTGGCCTCGGTGGCCGGATGGAGTTCGGGCCAGGGAACAACGGCACCGGAAGCACGCTGACCTGGCAGGTACCCCTCGCGTGGCAGGCGTCCGAGTCGTAACGCGATTTTTTATTCGCACACTTTTTCTTATATAAGAAATATTCTTATACTGATTTTTAAGCTAAGGGCCCCGGTAGTCACATCCGTGCCGCCAACCGGTCACCCCGGCATGCCCACGCCCGTGTTCCCGCCGTGGGATACGGTCGACAGCCACCGGGAAACCCATGCCCCACCAGCCCGCTGACACAGTTACCTGCCAGCGGGCTGGTGGTGATGCCGCTGGTCACGGGTTTCTGATGCGTCTGAGACGATTTTCTTCCACTATGGATAGGCAGGACAGGGACGTAGTAGGCCTGTGTCCACTACCTCAGCAAAGGAAGAGCAGCAAAGGAAGAGCGTCGAACAGGTGCGCATCATCCGGCGCGCCGCGCCAAGGAGGTGAATCGTGTCTGTCTCTATGCTCGATCAACGCGGATCGGAATGACATTTTTTATGCTAATTGGCTCAGCATCGCCCCGGCACGTCCTGACCGCGCCGCTAGCCCGGCCCGATGTCATCGAACGTGCATTCCCAACAGCTGGTGACGGTGATCCGGCCAGCCGACTGGACATACTGCGGCATCTGCATGCCTACTACACGGCTTACCTCGCTGGCGCGCAGGACTTCGAGCGCGTCCCGTGCCTCAACACCGATCCACAGATTCGGGAGATCGAACGGGCCTGGCACACGTCGCGTGAGTCGCGGGTGGACCTGGCGAGGTTACCCCGCTCGGTCGACGAGTTCCAGGAGTGGTTTCTCACCACCGCCAGGAACCACGAGCAGCCCGACTTCTGCCGCTACCTCGAGCATGAGGCCAGCCTGCCCGAGATCGCGCTTTTCGTAGCGGCCGAGGAACTGGTCGACGGCAGATTCGACGATCTGGTCGCCTTGGCTCAGGTAGGTCTTTCAGGCGCGGCAAAGATGACCATCGCGGAGAACTACTGGGACGAGATGGGGCGTGGCGATCCGAGCCAGGTCCACACACGCCTGTTCGCCTCTTCCAGCGCCTACATGTCGAGCCTGCTTGCCGCCCACGGCGCCGGCATCGATGATCTGGAGTGCGCCGAAATCTACGAGAACGCCTGCCTGCTGATGTCCTATGGCATCCACCGCCATCTCATCCCGCGTGGCCTGGGCGCGATGGGAGTGCTGGAACAGAGCGCGTCGCCGCGCTTCGAGGCCATGGTCCGCGGCTGTGCTCGGGCCGGGGTGCCGGATGCGGCCATCGAATACCAGCGCCTACACATCAATGTCGACGCGGACCATGGGAAAGAATGGCTTGAGAACGTGCTTCTAGCGCTCGCCGGCACGTCACCGGCGGTCCTTCGGGAGATCTGTCTCGGCGTATGTATCCGTGAGGCCACAATAATGGGACCGGTCCGCTCTGTCACCCGGGAGCTGGGTACGGTCGGTTACGCACACGGCAGTATCGCCGCCGAGCTCGGGGTCACCGCCACGCCGGGGTCACCCTGGGACTCCTTCGCACGGTCCTGGAACGACCTGCCCTTCGACCGCTACATGGCCGACCACGGCCGCTACCGGCAGCGTCGATACGCCGAGTTCCACGTCGTTCCGGTCAGCGGCACCGTCGAGCTGCTGCCGCGCCGCGCCTACACACAGACCACGACGACGAACTATCTTAACGGCGGGATTGAACGGCTTTTCGCGCCCATGAAAGCCGTAACAGCCAGCAGCCCGGTGCTTCGTACAGCGCTCTGCTGGGCCTGCGGCGAGCTGCAGGCATTGACAGGCCACCCGGCCTGGTTCGCCCAGGTCTTCCAGAACCGGATCATCTGCGGCCCCGGACTCATCGGTAAGCCAACGCCAGAAGGCGCCCACCATGACGGTGTCGACTACGTCCTGACGGTTATGGTCGAACGCCACCAGGTAGTGGGAGGTGTCAGTGTCCTTTACCACGACAGCGACCACAGAAAGCTCCTGGAGCTAGAGCTCGACGAAGCGGGCAGATTTTTATTCAACAACGACAAAACGACCCTGCACGCCGTTACGCCTATCAACAACATCTCGCCGCCAACCGAAGGGCATCGGGATGTCCTGATAGCAATTTTTACCCACATGGAAGACGGCAAAATTCCACTGACGGGATGACAAATATGGAGATAAAATTCCAGGATCTGGCACACGATGACGAGGACCTGGTCATCGAATTTCTCGTCGAACTCTACCCGATGGTGTCCGAGGCGGTCCTACGTAAGCGCTTCAGCACTATTTCCTCCGCCGGGTGGCACTGCACAGTGGTGCTCGTTGACGGTGTGCCGACCGCGCTCGGGGGCTACTGGATACAGACTCGCTTCTGGTGCGGGCGTTACATGTACCTTGACCACTTCGTGACGCACAAATCACGACGTTCGCTGGGGGTCGGCAGAGCGCTGCTCGACCACCTCCTGCAGCGGGCCCGCGACGAGAACTGCGAAACGGCCTGTTTCGACTCCTTCATCGCCAACGAAAGAGGGCAGAAATTCGGGCATCGTGCTGGCTTCGAAAACGTCGGCCTCCACTTCGTCCTGGACCTCACCAAGCCCACGGCCTCGCCACTGGCAAGCAACAAAACCAAGCCCGTGGCCCCACTGTGGGCAGGCAACAGGACGTCCTGAGCTGCCTTGCGGATACCCGTTGATCCGTGCATACGGCGCCGAGGACTCGGTGCGGCACCCAGCACGTCAGACAACGACACTCCACGCGGCGACCTCGACAAGCATGTCTCGAACACAACTGTCCGCAGCCTTCACCTGACTTCAACTGATGATAAGGCCGAGATCATGACCGATCCGACCGCCACGGCGAACCCCTATGCGCGTGACGTCCTGTTCAGCCGGATGCTGGGAATCATCGACGAGACCGAACTGAAGACCCTGGCCACGAAGACAATCGCGGTACCGGGCTGCGGCGGTGTCGGTTATACCCATGCCGAGACACTGGTACGCATGGGGGTCGGCGGGGTGCACATCGCCGATTTCGACACTTTCGGCCCGGAGAATTTCAGCCGCCAGTTCGGCGCCACCGTGCACACGGTGGGAGCACGTAAGGCGGACGTGCTTGAGGAACGTCTCCTGTCCATCAACCCGGAATTACGGATCCGGAAGCTCGAGGGCATTTCCAAGAAGACGGTCGACGAGTTCCTCGACGGTGTCGACGTCGTCTGCGATGCCTTGGACTATTTCGTCCGGCGACAGGTCAGTATAGAAGCCTCCTGGACGCAGGCTGCCCTATGACGTCATGAATTTCGGGCAACCCGTGGGATCCTGTCTGTGTCATCGCGCCGCCCCAGTGGCGCGATGACACAGCCGGACAGTCCCATCCTCGGGCGCGCTAAGTGGTCGCGATTGCCCGCAGGATGTCCATCTTCGCGGCCCGGCGGGCTGGGAAGATGGCCGCGAGGACGCCGAGTAGACCGCCTATGATCACGACGGTGACGATCGTCCCCAGCGGGTAGGCGAACGCGTTGATACCCTGATCCTTGAGAGCAAGGGTCAACGCCCAGCCAAAGAAACTACCGACGGCGACCCCGAGCACCGCTCCGAACACGGCGATCACCACCGCCTCGAGCCGTACCATCCTGCGTAGCTGGCGTCTGCTCATGCCGACGGCGCGCAACAGCCCGATCTCCCGGGTCCGTTCGATGACGGAGAGAGCCAACGTGTTGACGATCCCGAACAGCGCTATCACGACGGCTAGCGCCAGCAGGACGTAGACGAAGCCCAGCAACTGGTCGACCTGCTTCTCCTGCTGCCGGACGAACTCGGACTGGTCACGCACCTGCACGTTGGGATACGACCGAGTAACGGAGCTGATTTCATTCCGCACCTGGTCGATTTTCGCGTCCGAAGCAATCCTGACCATGACGAACATGTCGAGGTCGGAATTGTAGTGTCGGCTGAACTCACTCAGGGAGACGAGGTACTTGCCAGCTACCTGGCTTTTCTTGTACGTCCCGGCGAGGGTGAGCGTGGTCGGGCCATCCGGGAAAAGCACCGGAACCTGCTGACCGACGGCGAACCCGTCAGCCGTCACGGTGTCACTATCCATGATGATGGTCCCGTTGCCAAGCTTGGCGAGATCCCCGTTCACCTGGTGCAACGCGAGCAGCTGCGGCAGGGCGACCGGGTCACCCGCCAGGAGCGTCGTCTTCTTCCCCTTGATTTCAGCGATGTCCGACCGCAGCCCCGTGACCAGGTCGATACCCGGCCTGCCCCGCAGGGAACGGGCTATCTCGGGGCTGAACCCCTGACCGAAGCCCGAACCAGCCAGGTAGAAGTCCGCACCGAGGCTGTTACTGACCGTTTCCTTGACTGAATACTTGATAGATGCGCCGAGTACCGAGAAAGCGCTGACCAGCGCAAGGCCGATCATCAGCGCGGATGCCGTCGAGGCGCTGCGGCGCGGGTTACGCATCGCGTTCTCGCGGCCGAGGCGGCCGGTGGCACCGAACACAAGGGGGAGGGGAGCGCCGATGAACCTGGTGATGGGCCTGGCAAGCAGCGGGGAGAGGGTGGCGATACCGAGGAAGCACAATCCGGCACCGATGCCGACCACCGCGGCCCCGGACTTCCCGGTGACAGCGGTCAGCCCGTATACGAGAAGAAGCGCGCCGATCCCGCTCAGGGCGCACCCAGCCATGCCACGGATACGCAGGGAACGCGTGGGCAGGACGAAGGTCTCGCGCATCGCGGCCACCGGCGGGACCGACGCGGCTTTGCGCGCGGGAATGAAGGCGGCGACCGCCGTGACGACAATTCCGACAGCATAGGCGACGATCACTGTTCGGGGCCGGAAGACCAGCCCTCCGCTGGGTAGTGACACCCCGAACGCCGCGATCGCCACGCGCAGCAGAAGGGCCAGCACCGCACCGAGCAGCAGCCCGGCAGTCGCGCCGACGAACCCGACGACGCCCGCCTCAAACTGGACTGAAAGCCGTACCTGGCGCCGGTTTGCGCCCAGCGCCCGCAGCAACGCAAGCTCCCGGACCCGTTGGGCCACCAGCATCGTGAAGGTGTTGAAAATGATGAAGGCACCCACGAAAACCGAGATTCCCGCGAACACCAGCAAAAACGTGGAGAAACCGCCGACGGCTTTTTGTACCGCGTTCGCGTTCTCATCGGCGAGCTGTTTGCCCGTGATCGCCTCGACGCCCGCGGGCAGGACCCTGGCGATCCGATCGCGAAGCTCGGTCTGGGACAGCCCGGCGACGGCGGCGACTCTGATCGAGGTGAACTCGTCCGGAGCCAGCAGCACGCGCTGCGCGGTTGGGGTGTCGAAGGCGATCACCGTAGCACCGCCGACGCTGTCCTGCCCGGACACCCGAAACGTCCCGACCAGGGTGTAGACGGCGGGCGTGCCCTTGGTCAGCACCGTCACCTGGTCGCCGATCACCAGCCCTGCCTTGTCCGCGCTGCCCTTGTCCACGACGATCTCCTGGCCGTGCGGCTCCCGGCCCGAGGCGATGTCGACCGCGGACAGCGGCGTGCCACCATCCCAGCTGGTGCCGATCCCAGGCGCGCCGCCGGTGTCACGGACCTTGCCGGTGCGGGGGTTGACGAACACGGCTGTTCCATCAACATCGCCGATGGCCGCCCGGACACCCGGCACGCCTTTGATCACTTCCAGCAGGGAGCCGGGAACAGGCCGGTTGGGGCTGTTCCCAGCGGAATCACCGTCCACTGCGTTGATCGTCCGAACCGACACGCTGATGTTCTTGGTGACGTTGGCGAACAGCGTGTCGAAGGTGTGGTTGAGGGTGTCGGTGAGCACCAGCGTGCCGGTGACGAAACTGACCCCGGCCACGACCGCAAGGGCGGACAACACCAATCGGAGCTTGCGGGCCAGCAGGATCTTGAGGGTGGTACGCAACATTGTTCAGGCCCTGCCCGCTGGTCCGTGGCCGGCACTTCCGTCCAGGGCCGCCGGTTCCTCATCCGGCCAGGCCTGCCCCGCGGCCTGGTCCGCCCGGCCATCCTCCCCCGTATCGGCCTTCTGCTGGAGCTGGTCGAGGTGTTTCATCCGGTCAAGAACGCTTTCGGCGGTCGGGTCCGGCATCGAGCCGACGAGTTTTCCGTCGGCGAGGAAGACAACCTCGTCGGCGAAGGAAGCCGCGGTGGGATCGTGGGTGACCATCACGACGGTCTGCTTGAGATCACGCACGGAATGCTGGAGGAACGACAGCACCTCAGCGCCGGACCTGGAGTCCAGATTGCCGGTGGGCTCATCCGCGAAGATGATATCCGGCCGGGTGACCAGCGCGCGGGCGCACGCGACCCGCTGCTGCTGGCCGCCGGAAAGCTCGGACGGGCGATGTCCCAGACGTGGCGCGAGGCCGATCGCATCGATCACCTGCCGCATCCACGCCTGGTCGGGCCTGCGTCCGGCGATGTCGAGGGGAAGCGTGATGTTCTCCGCGGCGGTCAGCGTCGGCAGCAGGTTGAACTGCTGGAACACAAAGCCGATGCGGTCACGGCGAAGGTGGGTGAGCTGCTTGTCCGACAACCGGGACAGATCCACATCACCGACGAAGACCTGGCCTCGGGTCACGGTGTCAAGGCCTGCCAGGCAGTGCATCAGAGTCGATTTCCCCGACCCGGACGGCCCCATGATCGCGGTGAATCGCCCGCGGGGAAAAGAGACATCGATGTCCCGCAGCGCGGTGACCGCGGTCTGCCCGGATCCATAGATCTTGACCAGCCCGGCGGCCCGCGCCGCGGGAACCGCCTCCATTCCCGTACCGAGCCCGCCGTGGGCCGGATTCGAGGAGGCCACCGGCCTGGCGGAAGGAGCGGAAGGATCAGTGCCGGAAGCCCGGCCCGCTCGGCTCATGAAAAAAGCTCCCTTCGAAAGCCACGGTGACGCCACCTTTGGCCGATTATGCGCAAGATCCTGTCCGGCGGATCATCAATACCACCGCGATACCGCCGTCCCCGGTACTGTCCCATCCACGCCCGCCCGTCCCGTCAGCCGCTTCACCGTTGCCCCGGCAGAGGCGGATCCGCATTGCCGCCAGACGGCAGAAGAACCGAAGATTCGCCTGCCGCGGACTTCAGTGAATCCCCGCCGCGCGTCGTTGTCCCCCCACTGTCAGCCAGCTGCCTCACACACCGTCGGCGCGGGTTCATGGGCACCCGCGCCGCCCTCGCCATCGGATACGGGCAGCGGCGGTGGCGTGCCACCGAACGCCGGGCACCGGGCCTTGTGATCGCACCAGTCGCACAGCTTGCTCGGGGTTGCCCGCCAGTCACCCGTGTGGCGTGCCCGGCTGATCGCCGACCACAGCGCGCCTATCTTCCGTTCGGTCGCCCGCAGGTCCGCCTCATCGGGGGCGACCCGCAGCCAGGTACGGTCCGCCAGGTAGTAAAGCCGCAGTTCACGAGGGACCACACCGCGGATCCGCCAGACCAGGTAGGCGTAGAACTTCAGCTGGAACAACGCCGAGCCCTCAAACGCCTGCCCCGGCGCGCGCCCGGTCTTGTAGTCGATGACCCGTAGCGCCACCCCGTCCGGGGTCGTCGCCTCGTCAAGCCGGTCGATATATCCGTGCAGGCGTACTCCGGAATCGAGCACGTGCTCGATGTAGAGCTCCCGGGCGGCCGGCGCCAGGCGGGCCGGATCCTCCAGGCTGAAGTACCCGGCCAGCAGCACCCGGGCCGAATCCATCCACACCGCCCGCTCGGCGTCGTCGGCGAACAAACCGCCGAGTTCTGGTTCCCGAGTGACCAGATCACGCCAGGCCGGCTCCAGCAGCGCCTCGGCCGTGGCGATCGTGCGACCGGCCGGAGGATGATCGAACAGCCGCTCCAGCACGGAATGGACGACCGTTCCGCGCACCGCGGCCGAGCTCGGGGGCTCGGGCAGCCGGTCGATCACGCGAAACCGGTAACGCAGCGGGCAGCTCATGAAGTCACCCGCCCGCGAGGGCGAAAGCGAACCGACGACGCGAACCTGATCCGGCGAGGAATGATCATATGGAGACGGAGTCTGCCCACCGGATGTGCCGGCAGCCGCCGTAGAAGGCTTCATGGCTGTGGACCATAAGCCGCCGCTCCGACAATCCAGCCGCCGTCTGGGGCGGCAGCCCGCTCAGCCGGCGCCCCCGGACAACGGCCCACCATAAAGCCCGGGGTCCCCGGATCGCGGCGGAGCCCCCACCCACCACCAACCCGATCAAGCGCCATCGCCAACGGCGATGACGCGCCCCCCGAACAACGACCCACCATCAAGCCCGGGGTCCCCGGATCGCGGCGGAGCCGCTATCCGGGGGAGGCCGTAGCATCGCACACATGGCCGATCAGCCGGACCGGATCCACCGTGTCACCCCCCCTGCCGCAGGCAGCGGCAGCGGTGGTGACCAGCCCCGTCACGCACCCGGTCTGCTCATCGGGCGGGTCCGCGGCGTACCGGTGTACCTGTCTCCGTTGGCGCTCGTGTTCGCCGTCATCATCTGCTGGCTGCTGATCGGTCCCAATCGGGACCGATTGCCGGATGTCGCCGACAGCCGCCTGTATCTGTTGGCCGCTATCACCGCGACCGGATTCGTCGCCTCCCTGGTCATCCATGAGCTCGGCCATTGCCTCATGGCGCTGGGGTTCGGTCTCGGCGTCCGGGCGGTGACCGTGCACGGATTCGCCGGGTTCACCGAGATATCGCCGGAGCCGCAGACACCGGTCCGTGAATTCCTGGTGGCCGGTGCGGGTCCGGCCACCAACGGTCTGCTCGCGGGTGTGGGTTTCGCTCTGCTGACGGTGGTGGACAGCGGTACGCAGCCCGGTGTCGTCATCCTTGACCTTACCGTGACGAATCTTGCTCTCTGCGTGCTGAACCTCGCGCCCGGCCTGCCCCTGGACGGAGGCCGGCTGGTCGTGGCCGCCGTCTGGGGCGCCACCAAGAACAAGCTCCAAGGCATCCGGGTCGGCGCCTACGGCGGTTTCCTGGTCGCCGTCCTGCTGGCGCTGTGGGGCCTGTTCGCCCCCGGTAGCGACTTCGGCGGTGTCTACCTGCTCGGCGTGAGCGCGTTCATCGCGGTTGGGGCGTATCAGCTGTTGCGGCAGGCTCAGATCCACATGCGCCTGCCCGGAGTATCCGCCGGCCGGCTCGCGCGTCGCACGCTGCCGGTGGAGGGTGCCGTGCCGCTCGCCGAGGCACTGCGGCGGGCGCGTGAGCTCGGCGCGAGCGCGGTGGCCGTCGTCGGCTCCGACGGGACACCGCTCAAGGTCATGAACGGGTCGGCCGTGGACGCCCTGCCCGAGCATCGCCGGCCGTGGATGACCGTGGACGAGGTGAGCCGGACGCTTGAGCCCGGCATGGTGCTCGACGCTGAGCTGGAAGGCGAGGATCTGTTGGCAGCTGTGCGCGGCACACCGGCGTCCGAATACCTGGTGACGCAGGGCGGCCGCCCGGTCGGCGTCCTCGCCATGGTCGATCTGGTCGCTCGCATCGACCCAGCGAGCGCTGCCCGGTCGGCGGTCCGCTCGTGAACCGGCCGCCGACCGGCGCGGCGCACCGCCGCGGCGCATTCACCAAGGGCGACCGGGTGCAGCTGACCGACCCCAAGGGGCGGCGCCACACCGTCCTGCTCGAGCCCGGCCGCCAGTTCCACACCCACTCCGGCGCCATCGAGCACGACGACCTGATCGGCCGGGACGACGGCGTGGTCGTGACGAGCACAGGCGGGACACCGTACCTGGCGCTGCGTCCGCTGCTGACCGACTTCGTCCTGTCGATGCCGCGCGGCGCCGCCGTGGTCTACCCCAAGGACGCCGCGCAGATCGTGGCGTACGCCGACCTCTTCCCGGGCGCGCGGGTGCTGGAGGCCGGGGTGGGCTCGGGCGCGTTGTCATGCTCGTTGCTGCGGGCGGTCGGCGATACCGGGCAGCTGGTCTCCTACGAACGGCGGCCCGACTTCGCCGAGATCGCCCAGAAGAACATCGAGGCCTTCTTCGGCGGGCCGCATCCCGCCCACACGCTGCGGGTGGGGGATCTGGCCGAGGCGACCGAGCGCGACATGGACCGGGCGGTGCTGGACATGCTGGCCCCGTGGGAGGTGCTGGACGCGGTCAGCGCCGCGCTGGTGCCGGGCGGGGTCGTCTGCGTCTATGTGGCCACCACCACCCAGCTCGCGCGGGTGGTCGAGGCACTGCGCGAGTACGGCACGTTCGCCGAACCGGCGGCGTGGGAATCGATGATGCGCACCTGGCATGTGGATGGGCTGGCCGTACGCCCGGACCACCGGATGGTCGGGCACACCGGCTTCCTCGTGACAGCCCGGCGGCTCGCGGACGGGGTCACCCCGCCACCGCGGCGACGGCGCCCGGCGAAGGGCGCACGACCCGACGTGACCGAGCAGACGTCCCCAACGCCCGGTTCCGCGCTGTCGGATTCCCGACAGGGGGCAGAATCTGTCGTAAGTTGATCCACGCTACGGCTCCCCGCCGGGGAGCGCGTCGCGCGACAGCGCGTTGCGAAACAGACGGTTCAGCTGCCCGGCCCGGCCTCGAGGGTGCCGTCGGGACGCTGCACGTAGATGCAGCTGCCCGGGCAGTCGTCCGCTGCCGCGACCACATCGCCTACCAGTGGCAGTGGTACCGGTACCGATTCACCGGGTTTCGTGCGCAGCAGCCCGTCCGGCCCCTTCACGTACGCCAGCCCGTCAACATCGAACTCGAAGACGGTCGGAGCGAACTGGACGCAGAGTCCGTCTCCGGTACAGGCGTCCTGGTCGATGCGCACCCGCAACGCCGGCGCTGTTGTTGGTCCGGTGAGATTCCTGGGCGTTGCCACAGAGCTCCGATCTTCTGTCACCATGGCACCGTAACTCGCTGTTTACGGCAAAGCAGGCTCGTAGTCGTCAGACAGGCGTGCCAGCGGCGGTCACAACGGTAGTGTTGGGTGCGTCCCGGTCAGCACGGGGGAGGTGGAGGCGCGGTGTCCGGTCCCCGTTCGGGCTCTGGCTCCGGTGGGAGCTCGGGTCGTCCAGGTGATGGAGATTCACGAGCGTCGGCATACGAGAAGGAAGTGCACGAGCTCACAACTCAGGTCGCCTTCCTTGAGGAGGAGGTGGCCATGCTGCGGCGGAGACTCAACGAATCCCCGCGGCAGGTCCGTGCTCTTGAGGAACGATTGGCTGAGACACAGGCGGATCTCGTCGGTGTCAGCGGGCAGAATGACAAGCTCGTGGCCACGCTGCGCGAAGCTCGCGACCAGATCATCGCGCTGAAGGAAGAAGTCGACCGGCTTGCCCAGCCGCCGAGCGGCTATGGGATCTTCATCGGGTCCTACGACGACGGCACGGTCGATGTGTTCACCCAGGGCCGCAAGTTGCGGGTAACGGTGTCGCCGAACGTTGGCGTGGTCGATCTGAGCCCTGGGCAGGAGGTCATGCTCAACGAGGCCCTCAACGTCGTCGACGCACGGGCGTTCGAACGCCATGGTGAGATCGTCCTGCTCAAGGAGATTCTTGAGAGCGGCGATCGGGCTCTGGTCATCGGCCACACCGACGAGGAGCGCGTGGTCATGCTCGCCCAGCCACTGCTGGACGGACGGCTGCGGGCCGGTGACTCACTGCTGGTCGAGACCCGGTCAGGGTACGCCTTCGAGCGCATCCCCAAGTCCGAAGTGGAGGAGCTGGTTCTCGAGGAGGTCCCGGATATTGGCTACGAACAGATCGGCGGCCTCAAGGGCCAGATCGAGTCAATCCGTGACGCCGTCGAGCTGCCGTTCCTCTACAAGGATCTCTTCCTTGAACACAAGCTGAAGCCGCCGAAGGGCGTCCTGCTGTATGGCCCGCCCGGCTGCGGCAAGACGCTCATCGCCAAGGCGGTGGCGAACTCGCTCGCGAAGAAGGTCGAGGCACAGACCGGCCAGGGCAGCGGACGGGCGTTCTTCCTGAACATCAAGGGCCCGGAACTGCTGAACAAGTACGTGGGCGAGACCGAACGGCAGATCCGGCTCGTGTTCCAGCGGGCGCGCGAGAAGGCGTCCGAGGGCATGCCCGTGATCGTGTTCTTCGACGAGATGGACTCGATCTTCCGGACCCGCGGCTCAGGAGTGTCCTCGGATGTCGAGAACACGATCGTTCCGCAGCTGCTCAGTGAGATCGACGGCGTCGAGCAGCTGGAGAACGTGATCGTGATCGGCGCTTCCAACCGCGAGGACATGATCGATCCGGCGATCCTGCGGCCGGGGCGGCTGGACGTGAAGATCAAGGTCGAACGCCCGGACGCCGAAGCGGCCAAGGACATCTTCGCCAAGTATGTGACGCCGGATCTCCCGTTGCATCCGGAGGATCTCACCGAGCACGGTGACAGCCGGGAGGCGACCTGCCAGGGGATGATCCAGCGGGTTGTCGAACGGATGTACGCCGAGACGGAGGAGAACCGCTTCCTCGAGGTCACCTACGCCAACGGCGACAAGGAGGTCCTGTACTTCAAGGACTTCAACTCCGGCGCGATGATCGAAAACATCGTCGCCCGCGCCAAGAAGATGGCCGTCAAACAGCTCATCGAGGGAGGCGTGAAGGGGCTGCGCATGCAGCACCTGCTCAACGCCTGCATCGACGAGTTCAAGGAGAACGAGGACCTGCCCAACACGACCAACCCGGACGACTGGGCGCGTATCTCCGGCAAGAAGGGCGAGCGGATCGTCTACATCCGCACGCTCATCACCGGCACCAAGGGCACCGAAGCCGGCCGGTCCATCGACACGATCGCCAACACGGGCCAGTATCTGTAACCGATTTTCGCGGTGGAAGCCCGGACGCCGGGTGACAGGGCGCTGTGCCGGTGGTGGGCAGGACGGGACCTCCCGTCCTGCCCACCACCGGTGTTCCCCGCTGCCTCCGTCTCGTGACGCGCCCCCAGCCCCGCTCGTTGATCTATTTCCCCTGTGCCGAAGCCGCTCAACGGTCCCTCGTCAGCCGCAGCCCTCAGCCGCATCGCATCGCATCGCATCGCGCAGACCATGATTTTTGCGTCCGCCCTTGATCGCTTATATGCCCGGGGCAGGACTGTCAACGGCTCGTATGTCGTTGGCAGCATGCCGCTCGGCCTGTTTCCGGAGATCCGCCAGACCGTCACGCACAGTCAGCCATCGAATCCAGGTCTCGGTACGGCCGCAAAACACCTACGCTGAGAGTGTGAGCGTTCGCCGGATCATGGGAGCCGAGACCGAGTACGGCGTGTCGGTGCCCGGTCAGCCAACCACCAACCAGATGCTTGCCTCGTCGTTGGTGGTCAACTCCTACGCCAGCCGACAGGCAACCGGCACGAGCCGGGCCCGGTGGGACTTCGAGGAGGAGTCACCGCTGCGCGACGCACGCGGCTTCGAGCTTCCCCGCGAACCCGCGGTCGATCCGTCGGCTCCCGCCAACGAGGACGACCTGGGGCTCGCCAACGTCATCCTCACCAACGGCGCGCGCCTCTACGTCGACCACGCCCACCCCGAGTACTCCACCCCCGAGGTGACGAACCCGCGCGACGCGGTGCTGTGGGACAAGGCCGGGGAGCGGGTCATGGCCGAGGCCGCCCGGCGGGCGCTGTCCGTCCCGGGCACGATGCCGGTGCACCTGTACAAGAACAACACGGACAACAAGGGCGTCTCCTACGGCTGCCATGAGAACTACCTCATGGCCCGCTCCACACCGTTCGCCAGCATCGTCCGCCACCTCGTGCCCTTCTTCGTTTCCAGGCAGGTCGTGTGTGGCGCCGGCCGGGTCGGCATCGGCGTGGACGGCCGGGAGGCCGGTTTCCAGCTGAGCCAGCGGGCCGATTTCTTCGAGGTCGAGGTCGGCCTGGAGACAACCCTGAAGCGTCCGATCATCAACACCCGGGACGAGCCGCATGCGGACCCGGAGAAGTACCGCCGGCTCCATGTGATCATCGGCGACGCGAACATGAGCGAGATCTCGACCTACCTCAAGATCGGAACTACCTCGCTTGTCCTCGCGATGATCGAAAGCTCCTGGCTGGATGTCGACCTGACCGTCGACAACCCCGTGGCCGGCCTGCGGGCGGTCTCCCACGACCCGTCCCTGCGCCACCTGCTGACCCTCGGGGACGGCCGGAAGATGACCGCCGTCCAGCTGCAGATGGAGTACCTGGAACAGGCCCGCAAGTACGTCGAGGACCGCTTCGGCACCGACCTGGACGCCCAGACCGCGGACGTGCTGGCACGCTGGGAATCAGTCCTGGTCCGTCTTGAGGACGACCCGATGAGCTGCTCCCGGGAGCTGGACTGGGTCGCCAAGCTCGCCATCCTGGAAGGCTACCGGGCCCGTGACGGTGTCGGCTGGGACGCTCCGCGCCTGCAGCTGGTCGACCTGCAGTACTCCGACGTCCGGCCCGACAAGGGCCTCTACAACCGCCTGGCCGCCCGCGGGCGGGTCGACCTGCTCCTTGACGAGGACGAGATCGTCCGTGCCATGACCGAGCCCCCGCACGACACCCGGGCGTTCTTCCGCGGCCGCTGCCTGGCGCTGTATCCGCAGCAGGTCGCCGCCGCGTCCTGGGACTCGGTCATTTTCGATGTCGGGCGTGACTCCCTGCAACGGGTACCCACCCTGGAGCCGCTGCGCGGAACCCGGGCGCACGTGGGCGAGCTGCTGGCCCGCTGCCCGACCGCGCTGGACCTCGTGGACGCGCTCGCCAAGGGCTGACCCACGGCCTCGTGGCCCCGCGGGGGCATCGGCAACCGGTCATATCCTGACAAGGGAGATTGCGCCTCCGCACGGTGGCGTGGGAGGTGGCCAGCGGCGTATTGCGCCGTGGGCGGACGTCGCGACGTGCGGGCCGGATCGTGATGAAGTGGTGCTCGACGTGGCCCCGTGAAGTCCTCGACGTCGCTGCCGCCATGGCGAGGTTGACGGCGGCGCCCGCGAGCGGTTCAGGATGGCGGAGCCCGGGGATAGTGTCGCTTCATCACGATCGAAGGAGGTCTCATGCCTACCAAGGACACCGGCGGCGGCCAGCAGCGCTCGGGGCGCAGGGCGGACCAGAGCGACGAGGTCGAGGTCGAGGAGTCCAGCGCCAGCGACCTCAAGGAAAGGCACGAGAAGCTGTCCGAGGACGTCGATTCCCTGCTCGACGAGATCGACGACGTACTCGAGGAGAACGCCGAGGAATTCGTGAAGGGCTACGTACAAAAAGGGGGGGAGTAAGAGGCTCCGGCAACAGGGCTGTCCGGCTCGCGCCGCCCGGTCGGCGCCTCGCGCCATCGCTGCCCGTCCGTTGCCGCGCGATGCACGGTACGGCTCGTCGGTCGCCACCCTACCGCCTCCGGTGAGTCTCTGTGCCGCTTCGCGACCCATCCACCCGGACACCGCTTCCTGATCGAACGGCCTCCTGCCGGAGCCCGCAAGCGGCACCTGTTCTCTGATCACAGCAGGCCGCACGGGAATGAGCCTGCTGACATGCCGGCTCCGACGCTGGCTGGATCACGTGACATCGTGTGCGGCAACGGCACCGTTGGTCTCGGGAACCGCACCGACGACCGGCGACCGCCGGCCGGAGCAATCAACTATCTGAAGGGGGATTTGTGGCTGATCCAGCGGGAGTCGCGGGGCGTCTACCGTCTGTGTTCATGACACCGGGAACGTCGTCGTTCACCGAGTTCCTGGCCACGGCCGCGCCCGATCTGCTGCCGGGCGCGCGCGAGCGGCTGCCGGTCGCCGCCACCGAGGTGGCCCACGGCACGACGATCGTGGCGGTGGCGTTTCCCGGCGGCGTGATCATGGCCGGTGACCGCCGCGCGACCATGGGCAATGTGATCGCACAACGTGACGTCGAAAAAGTGTTCCACGCCGACGAGTACTCCTGTGTCGGATACGCGGGCACGGCCGGGATCGGCGCGGACCTCGTCCGCCTGTACCAGGTCGAGCTCGAGCACTACGAGAAGATCGAGGGCTCGACCCTCAGCCTGGACGCCAAGGCCAACCGCTTGTCATTCATGATCAAAAATAATCTCGGGATGGCTCTGCAGGGACTCGCGGTCGTCCCGTTGTATGCCGGTTACGACCTCGACACCGGCAAAGGGAGGATCTTCTCCTACGACATCACCGGGTCGCGGGCCGAGGACAGCTCCTTCCAGGCCATCGGATCCGGCTCGGTGTTTGCCCGCGGCGCGCTCAAAAAACTCGTCCGGGCGGACCTGACCGCGACCGAGGCGGTGCGGGTCTGTGTCGAGGCCCTGTACGACGCCGCCGACGACGACTCCGCGACCGGCGGTCCCGACCTCGTCCGCCGTCTCTACCCGGTGGTCGCCTCGGTTACCGCGGATGGCTTCCGCCGCTTCCTCGACGACGAGGTGGGCGCTGTCGTCGAGGCCGTCGTCGCCGACCGCATGACGAACCCGGGAGGCTGACATGACCATGCCCTTCGGCTACGCCAGCCCAGAACAGCTCGTCCGGGACAAGTCCGAGTACGCCCGCAAGGGCATCGCCCGCGGCCGTAGCGTCGTGGTGCTGACCTACACCGACGGCATCCTGTTCGTCGCCGAGAACCCCTCGTCGACCCTTCACAAGATCAGCGAAATCTACGACCGGATCGCGTTCGCCGCGGTCGGCAAGTACAACGAGTTCGAGAACCTGCGGACTGCCGGCGTGCGCATGATGGACGTCCGCGGCTACATGTACGACCGCCGCGACGTGACCGGGCGAGCGCTTGCCAACTGGTACGCCCAGACACTCGGCACCCTGTTCACCGACAGCATCAAGCCGTACGAGGTGGAAATCGTGGTCGCGGAGGTCGGTGAGCGGGCCGAGGACGACCAGATCTACCGGCTCACCTACGACGGGTCGATCGCGGACGAACGTGGATTCGTGGCCATCGGCGGGCAGTCCGAGCAGGTCAGCGCATCCCTGAAGGAACATCACGCGGACGGCCAGCCGCTTGCCACCGCGCTGCGGGCAGCCGTGAACGCGCTGCGGGCCGGCACGCCCGCGGGCGGTAACGGTGACCGCGCCCTGTCCTCGGCGAATCTTGAGGTGGCCATGCTCGACCGCACCCGCAATCGCCGGCTGTTCAAGCGCATCTCCGGCACGCAGCTCGACGTCCTGCTCGCCGAAACCGCGGACAAGGACGGCCGCTAGGAAGGGTTCCGAAAGCCGCCTCACGCAATCGATCATGTTGCGGCACACCGACAGGCCATCGCGTACGCCTGGCCTGTCGGCACCGGCCGGTCCGGGATGCCGGGCTTCCGCAACACGCACTGGTGCCCGGCCCACCGACAACGGCCAATGCGGCTGATAGCGGCGATGATCCGGGAAGTGGCCCGCGGGGCGGCGGGCAACGGGCTCCCCAGCCAGCGCGAAGCGGTGGCTGGGGTACGGCGGGCAGCGGTGCAGGCGGCGGTGGTGCAGGGGCGGGTGTGCCTGCACCACCGCCGACGGTCCCAGTGCTATCCCGGGGCCACCTGGCTACGGAGCCAGCTCAGCGTCCTGCTCCAGGCGTCCCCGGCCGCCTCGGGGCGGTAGGCCTCCGCACGGTCGTCGCTGTGGAAGGCATGTCCCGCGCCAGGGTAAACGATCAACGCGGTCGGTACCGCTGACCTCGTGGCCGCCGCCCGCAGCGCCTCGATCTCCGCCCGGCTGATCAGCGCGTCGTCCTCACCGTAGAGACCAAGCCACGGCGTGCGCAGCGAGGGGGCGATCTCCACCAGGGGCGCGGCCCCCTCCCAGTACGGCGTGCTCACGCCGCCGCCGTAGAACGACACAGCCGCGCCCATGCTGTGACGGGCCGCGGTGCTCAGCGCCACCGTCCCGCCCATACAGAAACCGATCACCGCTGTCCGCTCGGGGCCAAAGCCGTTGTGCGCGAGATGGGCCAGGCACGCGTCGATGTCCGCCGCGATGGCCGGGCCGGTCAGGGTACCCATCCGCGCGGCCGCGGTAGGCCAGCCACCCGCCGGCTCGACCTCGGCGAAGCCGTCCCGGTGGTAGAGGTGCGGTGCCACGGCGAGCCAGCCGGTCTGGGCCAGCCGTGCGCAGACCGAGGTGAGGTAGGACGTGATGCCCCGAGCGTCGTGCACCACGATGACCCCGCCGTACGGCGGGTCATCCGCGGCCGGCGCCACCACAGTGGCGGGAACAGCGCCGCCCAGCATCGCCACAGTCCGCAGCTGGCCGTTCTCCGACTGGTTGATCTCCGACGTCATGTCCGCCATCCTGCCCACGGCTAGCCGATTCGAACATACCGGGCGACCGGCGGCTCCTGGGCCGGCTGTGCGCAGTTGCCGCATACCGCCGCCACGACGACGAAAGCGCCGGTGCGGGCGTCCGGCCACACCGCGGCGCGTACGAAGCATAGGGTCGTCGGTGTGGATCGCCGCATCTTCGGCCTGGAGAACGAGTACGGCGTCACCTGTGTCTTCCGCGGGCAGCGCAGGCTGTCTCCGGACGAGGTGGCGCGGTACCTGTTCCGGCGGGTTGTGTCCTGGGGCCGCAGCAGCAACGTCTTCCTGAAGAACGGTGCCCGGCTCTATCTCGATGTCGGCAGCCATCCCGAGTACGCCACCCCCGAGTGCGACTCCGTTCCCGATCTCGTCACCCATGACAAGGCCGGCGAGCGCATCCTGGAAGGACTGCTGGTCGAGGCGGAACGACGCCTGCGCGAAGAGGGCATCGCCGGGGACATCCATCTGTTCAAGAACAACACCGACTCGGCCGGGAACAGCTACGGCTGCCATGAGAACTACCTCGTCGGCCGGCACGGCGAGTTCAGCCGGCTCGCGGACGTCCTGGTGCCGTTCCTGGTGAGCAGGCAGATCCTGTGCGGGGCGGGCAAGGTGCTGCAGACCCCTCGCGGCGCCGTGTACTGCATCTCGCAGCGCGCCGAGCACATCTGGGAGTCGGTGTCCTCGGCGACAACCCGATCCCGCCCGATCATCAACACCCGGGACGAGCCGCACGCGGACGCCGAGCGTTTCCGGCGCCTGCACGTGATTGTCGGCGACTCCAACATGAGCGAGACCACCACCTTGCTCAAACTCGGCTCGACCGATCTCGTCCTGCGCATGATCGAGGCTGGCGTGGTACTACGGGACATGTCCCTGGAGAACCCGATCCGGGCGATCCGGGAAGTCAGTCATGACATGACCTGCCAGCGTAAGATCAAACTGGCGAGCGGGCGCGAGGCCAGCGCTCTGGAGATCCAGCGTGAGTACTTCAGCAAGGCGGTCGAGTTCATCGAGCGCCGGGGCGGGGATGCGATCGCCAAACGTGTCCTGGACCTGTGGGGCAGAACGCTTCTCGCGATCGAGACCGACGATCTGGAGCTGGTCGCCCGCGAGATCGACTGGGTGACGAAGTACGTGCTGATCGACCGGTTCCGGCACCGGCACAGCCTGTCCCTGGCCTCACCCCGGATCGCCGAGCTGGACCTGAAGTACCATGACATCCACCGTCAGCGAGGCCTGTACTACCGGATGGAGCGGGCCGGGCTGGTGGAGCGGGTCAGCCGTGACCTTGATATTTTCGAGGCGAAGTCCATCCCGCCGCAGACTACCCGGGCACGGCTGCGTGGTGAGTTCATCAAGCGTGCGCAGGAGAAGCGACGTGACTTCACCGTTGACTGGGTGCACCTCAAGCTGAACGACCAGGCTCAGCGCACGGTGCTGTGCAAGGATCCGTTCCGTTCCGTCGACGACCGAGTCGACAAGCTCATCGCCAGCATGTGAGGACCACCCGCCTGTGACCGACCTTCGCCGCCCCGTCAAGGGCGTCCAGCTCTCCCTCTCCCGGGCCTTCGGCGGACCGGGGGAAGCGCCGATCACGCCTGCCGCGGCCAGGCGTCTGTCCGTCGCGCTGTCAGCGGTTCTGCTTGCCTGCGCACTCGCCGCCTGCAGCAGCTCCACCGCGCCCGACGGGACCAAGGCCGCGCCGGTACGGCTGACGGACACCCTCGGCCCCGCCGCCAGCGGCGTGGGGCTGCCCGCGGTCACCGGCGCGACCGACCTCAAGGCCAAGCCGACGATCGCGGCCGGCTCCGGTACACCCGGTACCAAGCTGCTGACCAGGGATCTCGTGGTCGGTACCGGAGCGGTCGCCACCACGCAGAGCACGGTGTCGGTGCAGTACGTCGGAACGCTGTGGACCACCGGTGAGGAGTTCGACTCCAGCTGGAGCCGCGGACAGGCCGCGATCTTCCCGCTGAGCGGTGTCATCCCAGGCTTCCAGCAGGGCATCGCCGGCATGAAGACCGGCGGCCGCCGGGAAATCGTGATCCCGCCGGACCTCGGCTACGGCTCAACGGCCCAGGGGCCGATTCCCGGCGGCTCGACCCTCGTCTTCGTCGTGGACCTGGTCGGGCTGCAGGCGACGAATCGCTGACTCAGAGCGACCGACAGGAGGGGTGCGGCATCGCGGGGGTGTGAGGTGCGCAATTCCTGTCGCGGTCGCTCTCGCCGGCCGCTCCTGAAGATCCAACGCGGATGGCCTAGCCTCATACGGTGTCCCGTCGGCGGTTGGAACGGCTGCTGAACCTTACGATGTGCCTGATGGCAACATCACGTTTTCTCAGTGTGGCCGAAATCGGCGAACTCGTGGACGGTTTCGCCCCGGGCGAGACCGCCGAGGAGCAGGAGGCGTTCCGCCGGATGTTCGAGCGGGACAAGCAGTACCTGCGCGACCTCGGCATCCCGCTGGAGACCGGATCGAACTCGTTCCTCAGCGATGACGTCGGGTACCGCATCCGGCGCAGCGACTACGCGCTGCCGGAGATATCCCTCGACCCGGATGAGGCGGCTGCCCTCGGGCTCGCCGCGCGGCTGTGGTCAAGCACGTCACTGGCGGCCGCGAGCGCAAGCGCACTGCTCAAGCTCGCGGCCGGGGGCGCTCCTACGCTGCCTGGCCCGGACGGCCTGGAACCCCGCGTCGGCACGACCGAACCGGCGTTCGCGCCGTGCCTCGCGGCGGTCCAGGCCGGGCAGGCGATCCGCTTCCCCTACCGCAAACCGACGGAGACCGAACCGAGTGAACGCTGGGTCGAACCGTGGGGTGTGGTGTCCTGGCGGGGACGTTGGTATCTGGCCGGGCATGATCAGGACCGCGCCGCGGCCCGGGTGTTCCGGCTGTCACGGGTGACCGGCACCGTTCGCCCGGTCGGACCGCCCGGGGTGGTCCGGATGCCCGAAACCGTCGATCTGCGGGCGCTGGTGTCGGCGTCCGCGCCGCCGGAACGGACCCGCACCGCCGTACTGAAGATACGTCCGGGGACGGGCCACGCGCTGCGCCGGCACGCCCGTGTCCTGTCCGCGGCGACCGGGCAGGACACGGTGCCGGGCATGCCCGGGATGGACATCGTGGAGATTGACTACTCCGATATCGAGCGCATGGCCCGCTGGGTGGTGGGGTACGGCGACGACGTCCTGGTGGTACGGCCCCGGCAGCTGCGCACCGAGGTGGTGCGCCGGCTGGCCGACGCGGCGCGGGCGCACAGCGCACCGGGCGGCCTGGCCCCCCGGCCGTGCACGGAGCGGGCGCCGACCGCGGGACCGGCGGCACCGTGAGCCCGTCGGCCGCCGAAGCCTCGACCGATCGACTGAGCCGGCTGCTCGCCCTGGTGCCATGGCTGCGGGCGCACCCGGGCGTCACCCTCGACGAAGCCGCCGCGACCTTCAGGATCAGCGTACGGCAGCTCCGGGACGATCTTGACCTGTTGTTCGTCTGCGGCCTGCCCGGCGGTGCGCCCGGTGACCTCATCGACCTGAGCTACTCCGCCGATCAGGTCACCGTTGTCGACCCGCAGACCCTTGACCGGCCGCTGCGGCTGTCGGCGGACGAAGCCATGGCGCTGGTTGTCGCGGCCCGCACTCTCGCCGAGGTGCCTGGGCTGTCCGCCCGCGACGCTCTCGACCGCGCGGTGGCGAAACTGGAGAAAGCGGTCGGGGCCCTGCCCGCGGAACGGGTCAGGGTCGAGCTCGATGCCCAGGACGAGGTCCTGCGCATCGTCCAGGACGCTGTCGCCCGGAAGCGGCGGCTGCACCTTCGCTACCTGGTCTGGTCCCGCGACGAACTCACCGAGCGTGATGTCGATCCGATGCGGGTACTGGCCCGTGACGGCCGCTGGTACCTGGAGGGCTGGTGCCATCGGTCGCAGGCGGTCCGGCTGTTCCGGCTGGACCGGATCGACGGTTCCCAGGAGGTTACCGTTCTCGACCTCCCGGCGGCACCGCCGCCCGCGGCGGCGCCGCGCGAGACCACGGGCAGCCTCTACCAGCCCGGGCCGTACGATCTTCGGGCTGTGCTCGAACTGCGTCCGGGGGCCCGCTGGGTTGCCGACTACTACCCGGTCGAGTCCCAGCGGGAGATCGGAGCCGGCTGCCTGCTGATCGAACTGCGGGTGTCGGAAACAGGCTGGTTACGCAGACTGGTGCTGGGTCTCGGGGATCAGGCACGGGTGGTGGAGCCGGCGGAGCTCGCGGCCGAGGTGCACGCTGTCGCTGTCCGTGCCTTGGCGGCCTACGGCCTCCAGCCCCGGCCGGGAGCGGGGTAGGTTGATCCCGTGCGTTGGCTGCTCATCGACTGTGCTGTTGTCCTGCTGACCTGCGTTGCGCTTGGCGCGTTGGCGTATCGCCTGTTCAGCAGGGTGCGCCTGGTCACCAGTGAGGTCGGGAAGCTGCGGGACCGGCTGGCCGGCCTCACCGACGAGACGGCCGCGTTGGCTGGGCGGCTCGACGCCGCCGAGGCCAGCGCGAGACTCGGTGAGCGGGCATCGGCCAGCCGGTCACGAGACGACAGATCCTGGTTATGAGCCCGTCACGTGCATAACATCAGGGCGTTGTCTGACGAGGCCAGGCTAGCCGACGTAACATCAAGCCGACGTAGTATCAGGCGCGCACCGGTCGTTGGGGCCGGACATCGAAGTGAAGGAGGCACGCCATGCCCAATCTCGGTACCCCCGAGCTTCTGATTATCGCGTTTGTGGTCATCCTGCTGTTCGGATCCAAGAAACTACCCGACGCGGCACGCTCGGTCGGACGCTCACTTCGGATCTTCAAGGCCGAAACCAGGGGCCTCAGCCAGGATGATGAGAACCCCACCGTGACCGCGCCACCGCAGGCCCAGCCGACACCGGCACCGGCACTGCGGCCGATCGAGCCCGCCCAGGCGGTTGCGGCTCCGCAGCAGGCAACGGCTGGCGCGCCGTCGGTCAACGGCCACTCCGCCGCGGCAGGCGACAGCGGCCTCCAGCGCTGACACATCCATCACCCTCTCGTCCACGAGCAGGAGTCGCCGCCCGTGCCCCGGTTGCCCACACCGCGGCGGATCGTGCAGGCGGTGCAGTTCCGCCGTACCAGGACGGTCGAAGACAGCCGGATGTCGCTCACCGAGCACCTTCGTGAGCTGCGCGACCGGCTGGCGAAGGCGCTGATCGCGCTGGCCATCGCCACCGTGGTCTGCTTCATCTTCGAACCGCGTATCTTCGACCTCCTGAAGGAGCCGTACTGCTCGTTGCCGGCGAAGTCCCGCGCCGGTGGCGGAGAATGCCAGCTGTACTTCTTCGGCATCCTCGACGCTTTCATGATCCGATTGAAGATCTCGCTCATCGCCGGAGCCGTGGTCTCGTCCCCGGTCTGGCTCTACCAGCTCTGGTCGTTCATCACGCCAGGGCTGCACCGCAACGAGCGCCGCTGGTCACTGGCGTTCGTCAGCTCGTCCCTGGTGCTGTTCACCCTCGGTGGCTACTTCGCCTATCTGACCCTGAACAAGGGCCTCCAGCTGCTGCTCGGTTTCAGCGGAGACGGTCTCGTCAGCCTGCTCGACGTCAACAAGTACCTCTCCTACGTCATCGCCATGCTCATTGTGTTCGGGCTGTCGTTCGAGGTCCCGTTGCTGGTAGCGATGCTGAATCTCGCGGGCGTGGTCCCCACGCGGACATTGCGCGCGTGGCGCCGTGCCGAGATCTTCCTCGTGTTCGTGTTCGCCGCCGTGGTCACACCGAGCCAGGACCCGTTCACGATGATTGCTCTCGGCCTGCCGATGTGTCTGCTGTACGAGGTCGCGCTCATTATCGGTTGGGTCAATGACCGGCGCCGGGCCCGCCGTGGCGACACATCGCCGTACGCGGATCTCGATGACGACGAGGCTTCACCGCTCGACTTCGACGATCTCCCGCGTCCGGACGCGCCAGCGCGTCCGGACGAACGCTCCGGCGGTGGCGACCCGGTGGGAACCACCGTGGGCACCGGCAGCGCACCGTCGAACGCGGCTCACCTCGACGTCACCTGAGCACCATCGCCCGCCCTCCGATCCTCGCTCTGGCCACTGGGCGGCCCTGGCCGGAGGGCGTTCGACCAGGGAGCGGCGTCTGGGCTGATGGATCGCGAGGCGCTGCCCAGCCGGCGCGAGCCAGACGGTCCTAGTGGTCGCCGCCGGACGTT